>JAZDJY010000001.1:0-6040 GCA_043803615.1 Candidatus Aenigmatarchaeota archaeon
ATAGCCCTGGATCAGTCCTGGGTGAGCCCCCCGTGCGGTACCCTTCCGGGCACGTACGTGGTCAGATTCTCGGCTGAGTCGGCCATGTCGGGAAAAGTGGACGAAGAGGAAGTGCAGCTCACAGTCATACGCTGCCACGTGGCAGAAATCGACGCTTCGGGCTTCAGCGCATGCGAGGAAGAAGCGGCATCCTCGCAGGCGTCCCTCCGAAACGAGGGGAACATGGACGACACCTTTGACATCACGGTTTCGCCTTCATGGGTCACCGTGAAGCCAGCTTCCGTTTCCGCAGGGGAACTCTCGAGCGCGTCATTTTCCATGAACGCGGTCCCGCCCAAGGGGTCGCACGGCACGGTCAACGTCACCATAAAGGCCGCGTCCAGGAACACCTACGCTTCTGCCGAAAAGACGATAGCACTCGCCGTGAAGAGGTGCACGTACTTCTCCGCTGCAATCGTCTCCCCGCAGGACGGCGTGTGCCTCGGGGACGAGGAAGATTATTATCTGAACATAGACAACAAGGGAACCAGGGACGACCGCTACAAGATAACGGCTCCCTCGTGGGTTGCCCTTTCGGAGGATAGCGTTTCCGTCGGCGCCGGAAAAAGGAAGACGCTGAAGCTTTCCATTTCGCCGGTTTCTGCCGGGCAGAAGAAGATTACCGTCTACGTTTCGTCCCTGAACTACCCGACCGAGATAGTGCCGGTGGAGAGTGTAGTCTCCGTCACCGATTGCAGGGACGCATCGCTACTGCTTGACCCGCCGGAGCTTGCGGTCTGCAGGGGCGGGAAGGCATCCTTCACCGCCATACTCGAAAACACCGGGAACACGCTCACATCGTATGGCCTGCGCTTCTTCATAGGCGGCATGTCTTCTTCGGAAGAAGTCACGCTGAGCCCGGGCGAGTCCCAGGAGATGACGCTTGACGTCGACACCGATACCGCCGGGAAGTACCCGGTGGCCGCGGAGGCGTCCGTCGGGAACAGGTCGGTTGCCTTTGCCTCGGCTGTGCTTTCCGTCGGGAGGTGCTACGACGCCACGCTCAGCCTGCCGCCTTCCGCCACCGTTTGCCTCGGAGATGCCGCAAAGGTTGCCGTCTCCGTCAGGAACACCGGGTCCATGAAGGACTATTACACGCTCGCGTACCCGGAAGGCTCGGAGAACTTCTACCTGACGCCAGGCGAAAAAACGGACATGGAGCTTTCCATCGCTACCGCTTATCCGTGGGGAAGCGTGCGGAACGTAACATTTGCCCTCTCGTCCAGGAACGGCGTGAAGACGCAGGGCGCCATGGCGATAACCACCCTTGAAAAGGATGAATGCTACGCCGTTTCCGTCCCGGGCGAAGAGGAAGGACTCCTGCAGGCGAATGCCCTTCGTGGCAAGGGGACTGCCGCAGTCGTGGTCCTGAGGAACGCTGGCGCAAGGTCCGACACGTACGACCTTTCCATCGAGGGCCCGGACTGGGCCTACCTGAGCACGGAGAAGGTTGCGCTTGCGCCAGGGGAGAACGCGACGGCCTACGTCTACCTCTCCCCGTCCTACGACGCGCAGGAGGGAACATATAACATCACGGTCATAGCCGAATCGAAGAACGCCTTCAAGAGAATACTTCTGAGCGCCGCGGTCGCGGACAGCTTCCCGGACGCCGAACCGTCCTCGTTGGGCGGCCTAGGACTTTCGGGGATGCTCATAGGGAGCGCGATTGCGTCCCAGTCAGCAATCCTCTCCCTCATGGCCCTGCTCACGGCCGTAATCGTGCTCATGCGGTTCGTAATCTACAGGTGAGCAAAAGCGCGCCCCGGGAATATAAACAGCTTCTGCAAGTTCGATAATTTTATATAGCACCAATTGATAATATTCTTATCTCAGTTCTCAACAAACATGCGGGAGAACTAGTATCGCTTTGAACCGATTGTCCAGATCTGTTCAAAGCAATTGTACTTGGAAATTCTGAGTCATTATTATAAACTGCTTCTGGAATAACCTTGCGAAAGCGGGTTTAAAAAGGATTTCGCTACCGGAGTGTATACTTCGGCGGCGCTTGAAAGGGAGGGAGAAGTAATATGGAATCTTTGGTACAGAAGGTATTTGAGATGGGCAGCACGGCAGGAGAACCCGCAGGCGCCCAGTATGCCGATACGGCATCAACAAAGAGCATGGAGGATAGAATACAGGAGGAATTCGGAATGGACGTCAAGGACGCAAGCATCCTCATAATAGGTGCTGGCGGCGCCGGAAACAACATGGTGGACAGGCTCACCAAGATGGGCATCAAGGGAGCAAAGACCGTCGCCGTGAACACGGACGTGAAGCACCTGAGCGTCACCAAGGCCGACAAGAAGCTCCTTATTGGAAGGGAGCTGACGAGGGGCCTTGGCGCGGGAGGCTTCCCTGACGTGGGAAAGAAGGCTGCCGAGGAGTCTGAAAAGGAGATAAGGAAGATGCTAGAGGGCGTGGACATGGTCTACGGCCTTGCGGGCCTTGGCGGCGGCACGGGTACCGGTGCGCTTCCCGTGATCTCGAGGATCGCAAAGGAGATGGGGGCCATCTCCATCGCGTGCGTGACCATGCCCTTCAAGATAGAGGGCGCGAGGATCAGGAAGGCAGAGGACGGGCTCTACCAGCTCCGCCAGGTCTGCGACACGGCCATCGTGATAGAAAACGACAGGCTGCTCAAGGTCGCAGGCGACAGGCCGCTTTCCGAGGCCTTCGGGGTCGCAGATGAGCTCATCGCGACGACGGTGAAGGGCGTGACCGAAACGATAGCCACGCCATCGCTCGTCAACCTCGACTATGCCGACGTGAAGGCGATAATGCACTCCGGCGGCGTGGCGGCGGTGGGATTCGGGGAGTCCAACAACAAGAACAGGGCAGAGGAGGCCGTGACGAAGGCGCTCCAGAACCCGCTCCTCGAGGTCGACTACAGCGGCGGCACAGGGGCTCTCATCCACATAACGGGAGGCCCGGACCTGAGGCTGGACGAGACCAACCTCGTGGGCGACTACGTATCGAAGCTCCTCGACCCAGACGCGCAGGTCATATGGGGCGCAAGGATTGACCCGACGTTCACCGGCAAGATGAGGGTGATAACGATAATCACCGGAGTCAAGTCGCCGTACATACTCGGGCCCATGGCTGCAAAAGAGGAGAAGAAGACCTACGAGAAGGAGCTTGGCATAACGATGCTTAGCAAGTGGTAGGAAGAGAGGAAGAGTAATCTCTCCCTCCCCAAACCTTTACTTTTTAAAGGGGCGCGTTTTGCGCTCCCTCCCCTTTTTTGGCATGACGCATGGAGCAGGATTCAGTAGAATTCCCTCTTCACGACTTCCTGTAGGCTCTTCCTCTTCGGCTTTGCCAGGGGAGATGCGGGGTATCCCAGCGGTATGATGGCAAGCGGCCTCACGTGGGAAGGAAGGACGAGTATGTCCTTTACCCTCTGTTCGTTGAACGAGCCCACCCAGCAGGAGCCTATGCCCCTGTCCCAGGCGGCAAGCATGATGGTGTTTGCGGCGCAGGAAGCATCCTGGACGGAATAGAGGTTCATCCCCCGTTCGCCGTAGGCGCCGCCTATCTCGCCAAGGTCGGAGCACACGACGACGATGACGGGCGCCCTTGCGACCACGACCTGCTCAAAGGATGCCTCAGCGAGGCGCTTCCTGCTGACCGGATTCCTCACGACCACGAAGCGCCACTCCTGGATGTTGCCTGCGCACGGGGCCTGCACCGCCGCCTCGAGTATCTCCGCCACCGCTTCCTCGGGTACGTCGTCTGGCCTAAAGCTCCTGACAGAGGCTCTAGTCCTTATGCACTTAGATGTCTCCATGAGCTATGTTTTTTCCCTGTGCAATAAAAACAGCACGGCCCGCTATCCGGCGGAGGCGCCGGTCTCTATGCACATGCAGAAGGTCCCGTCGGTCAGGTAGGCAACCCTGCCATTCTCGGTGATGGCTATCACAAGCTCATGGCCCTCATGGTCAATCTTCATCATGACCTGCGGGGCTCCGCAGCCGGCCCCGACCACCTGGGACGTCTCATCATCCTCATAGACGTGGTCGAGGAGGTACTGCCTGTCCGTGAGCTGCCTGTAGTAGTCCATGAAGACGGCGTAGCTTATGCAGCCTTCCGGCGTGTTGCTTCCCGGAAATCCGTTGTCGAAGGCGCCGCTTCCCGCCGCCGCCCCGGCCATGTCGCTGAGCTCTTCGGGCGTCATGCCTATGAGGGAGGCCATGTCAGCCGCCGGGTCCGGGAAGCCTTCGAAGAAGACGGCGGAGGCGATGGCGACTGCGATTATTATCGCGAGGCCTGCGACCTTCTTTGGGTCTTTCAGCATCAGGCTCACGGCTGACTTGTGCCTTATCGTGCTGACCACTTCCCCATCCCATGCGTCTATCACGACGGTAGCCTCGTCCTTTCCGCAGGAAAGCTTCACCTGGTACTCGCTTCCCACGAGCTTTGCGGAGGAGGCCTTGTATCCCTTCAGCGCCTCCTCGGCCTTTTGCCTTGCCTCCTTCTCGGACATGTGGCCCTCCTTCTTCATGAGCATCTCCTGCAGGCCCCTGACCTTGAGACGCAGCTTCTCCGCGACCTCCTCGGGCCGCAGCGCGGACTTCTCGTGCGTGAGAAGCGACAGAGCAAGCGCAAGGACTATGGAGACGATTATCCCAGCGGCCAGCATGTCCAGCTGCAGGAAGCGGAAGAGGCCCTCGCCGAGGAACGGGATGAATCCGGCAAAGGCGGCAGCGGCAACGAGGTTGAGCGCTCCCATGAGAAGGATTCCGGGGAACCTGAGCATCGCGGGCTTCTTCCCGCGGAAGCCCCTCATCGAGAGGGTGCCGAAGAACCATATGTAGAAGAGGCTGAAGACGAGCTGCGACACCTGAAGCAGCATGGGAAGCATCCCTATAATCGCTGGAAGCGAAGAGAGCGCGGAAGAGATGTCCATGAGATTAATTCGGGCCTCCGGCATAAAAATTCAGGACCGGAGGGTACCAAAACTAATTAAAATACCTCTGTCATATATGTTTGTATCCCGCGAAGGGCGGGAGGTTGCAAGCATGGCACGAATGTATTCGAGGAAGAAGGGAAAGTCGGGCTCCCACAAGCCCATCAACAAGGAGGCCAAGTGGGTCACCCACAAGCCACAGGAGATAGTGGACATAGTGGGCAGGCTTGCAAAGGACGGGAAGAGCTCAGCCGAGATAGGGACGGAACTGCGCGACCAGTACGGCATACCCTCGGTCAGGGCCGTCGCCGGAAGGAAGATAATGTCCATGATGAAGGAGAAGGGCTTCGCACCGGAGCTTCCGGAGGAGATGATAAACCTTCTCAGGAACGCAGTGAAGCTTAGGGCGCACCTGGAAACCAACAAGCACGACAGGTACTCAAAGAGGGGTCTTGAACTCACGGAATCCAAGATAAGAAGGCTCGCCATGTATTACAAGGGCGAGAACATACTGCCGAAGGACTGGAAGTACGACCCAGAGAAGGCCAAGCTTCTTGCGAAGTAAGCTTTTTGGAAGCTTTTTGCGCAAGCATGCGTCGCGAACAAGTTCGCTTGCTTCCTCTGATGATGAAGCGCGCAAAAACCTTCAGGAAAAATACGCTGCCGCGCGGAAGCGTCAGGGATGATTTCCTTTGCCTCCGCTGATGCGGAAGCGTACTTTTCGCTAACGTTTTTGAGCGTTTACAGCGCTCAAAAAGGTTACTTTACGCCTGCTCGTAGCTTATGACTTCGAGGTACACCTGGCCCAGCCTCGTCTGCTCGACTTTGGCAAGAATCCTGGCCCTCGGGCAGGGTATATGCTCCTTTGACCTCACTACCGCAGACCCCCTGCCGTCGAATATCATGTACCAGCAGTCTTCTGCGCCCCTGCTGGAAAGCCGTAGGTCTCCTTCGATTGCTACGGTGTGCCCGCGGAATCCCTCAGGAGAACCCATTATGTCGGCCGTCGAGAGCGGCTCGCCGCCTCCCGGCGCAGGCACCTTCGCCGCTTTCACTGGCGGCGAAACGTCTGCATTCTCGCGCTCCGTGGAAGGT
>JAZDJY010000002.1:0-2908 GCA_043803615.1 Candidatus Aenigmatarchaeota archaeon
TATCGCCTCGCCTATTATCCGCTGGTCCTTGCTGTGCATGCCGAGTATTTCTATTAGCCTCTTCCTGTCAGCGGGGGAGGCCTTCTTCAGCGTGTGGATGACGAGAAGCGTCCTCTTGCCCTCGTTTATGTCGTCCCCCACTTCCTTTCCCCAGCCCTTGGTCGGAGCGATGTTTAGTATGTCATCCTGTATCTGGAAGGCGACGCCTATCGATTCAGAGAACCTGCCCAGCTTTTCCTCAAGCTCTGCGCTCCCGCTGGCAAGTATCACGGCAAGCCTTGCCGCAAGGCGCGAAAGGACGCCGGTCTTGTAGGCGCACATCTGCAGGTATTCCTGCTCGCTTACATTGTCGGCGTCGGCAAGGCCGTTGTGCCATGCAATGTCGGTCCCCTGGCCGTAGTGTATCCGTATCATCTCCTCTATTGCGGCGTTCCATGCCCTAAGAAGCGTGTCCTTGCCGAAATTGCCCCCGTTCTTCATGAGCGGGGAGAAGGCGAGGAAGTACATGAAATTGCCCGCGTTTATGGCGACGTCGACGCCGAAGAGCTTGTGCGTGCAGGGCTTGTCCCTCCTCATGTCGGAATTGTCCTCTATGTCGTCGACCATGATTGACCCTTCATGGAGGAGTTCGAGCGTCACGATGAAATCGCTTACCTTCTTCTGGTCGCCCCCGAGGGCCTCGGTGAAGAGCAGGAATAGAGCCGGCCTCCAGCGCTTCCCGCCTCTCCCAAGGAAGTCGTGCACGGGCTCGGCAAGCGTCTTCTGCACCGCCGCCGTCGTGTAGGCGTAGGTGGGCTTTCCCAGGATCCACCTTATGTACTTCTCATCGAAATCCTTGGGGAGGTACTTTCTTATCGCGGCGTCTATTGCCGCCTTTTTCCCCTCGATGAACTCCATCGCGTCAGAACCCATACATGTCTTTTTAGTTTTTCTATATTTAGCCTTTGCGGTGCCTGCGCACAACAAGGATTGAGAGCCAAATTTAAGTAAGCCGGAAGAAAAATACTACATGGCTACAGATAAGATGATCCGGGTATCCACAGGCGTCCCGAAGCTCGATTCGCTCCTCGAGGGGGGCTACGAGAAGAACAGCGTCGTCATGGTCACAGGGGGCACGGGCACGGGGAAGACCATATTCTCGCTGCACTTCATCTGGGAGGGCCTGCAGAAGGGAGAGCCCTGCGTCTACCTGTCGCTCGAAGAGGAGCCGGAGGAGATAAAGGCCGATGCGAGGCAGTTCGGCTGGGACCTGGAGCCTTACGAGAAGAAGGGGCTCTTCAGGACGATATTCCACGACCCATTCGAGACCGACGTGAGCTCGGTGCTGGTAAACCAGATAGAGTACATAAAGGCAAAGAGGCTCGTAGTCGACTCCATATCAATGCTGGGCCTGTATATGAAGGACCAGGCCACCGTTCGTAAGCAGCTTGGAAAGCTCATGAAGTCCGTGAAGAAGACGGGATGCACGTCCGTCCTCGTCTCCGAGATACCGGAGAACAGCAAGGCGCTCTCGCGCTTCGGGGTGGAGGAGTTCGTCGTGGACGGCGTCATAGTCCTGAACTACCTGGGGATAGCCGACGACACCAACAGGAGCCTGCAGATAAGGAAGATGAGAAGGACCAAGCACGGCAAGGACGTATATCCCTACAAGATAAGCGACAAGGGCATCGAGATCGCCGGCATGGGAACGCTTGGGTCTTCGAAGAGGTAGGCGGAACCTACTGCTCTATCTTTATCACTTTCTTTGATGTAAGGGGCATCGGCGGCTCGCTGAAGATAAAGTAGTCCGGCCTCTCAGAGTCCTGCCGCTTTTATCTCTTTGTCTATCTCGCTTGCCTTTCCTGAATGTATTATGTAAATTTCAGGCAGCATTCCGTTGTCATCTGCGAGCTTGATGGCAGCTATTTCATCTCCGTTAAGTCCGTCGTCAGTGGAGAAGAGCTCTACATAGACGTCCTTTTTCCCGGTTACCTCATAATCAGCGTTTATCGTGACCCAGCCGTCTTTTGTAGGAGGAAGGACCTTTGTCATTCTCAGGTCCTTGTTCACCCTGGCCGCAGCGCTTCCTACGGCCTTTTCGAAATATTTTGACATCTCGGCTTCGGTCCTGAATACAGGCTCTTCCGGTTCCGGCTTACAGCAACCCGATAATGTCAGTGCTGTCAAGGCCGCGTACGTCAGCGGTTTTCTCTTGATATCCCGATAAATTTCGCTGCCTAAATCGCCAATGTCCGTCAGCAAATCCTTTATGTATCCCATTCCAGTCACTTTTCCTATACATGGTAGATTTTTAAATGTATCACTCCATGGTAGTTAACTTACTTGGACTGTTAGCGTCTGCTCGTTGTTTATTTCGGACAGTTCCGCCACGCTTCCGAGGTAATCGAGTACTATCTTGGGATGATAGGTCCCTGCAGCTGCGTACTTCATCAAGCCGTAGACGGTTGTTTCACCGCCCGCGGCGAGGCTTATGGGACCGGCATCCTCCACATCCGCGTCAGAAGTGCCGGAATACATCTTCCAGTTCGCCTGCCCCGTGGCCGTTTCTCCGGCGTTCTTCATCACGAAAATCACCTGGAACCAGTTCCCAGCGTGGGGATTGGAGGGAGGCGTCTGGCTTTCCGTTATCGTGAGGTCAGGGAGGGCTACGTTGGTGACGCTGACAGTCCATGCATTTGTTGCTGTGAGCGATCCGTCTGAAACCGTGGCGGTGACTGCATGAGAACCTGAGTCCGCATATCCAGGGCTGTACGTGTAGGAGGATGACGTCGAGACCTGTGTACCGTCCAGCTTCCATGAGTAGGTGAGCGGGTCGCTGTCAGGGTCGGAGGCCGTCACGCTGAACGCGAGGCTTGAGCCTTCGTTCAATGAGGGGGTAAGGCTCGTCGGAGAATATGAGCTTATGATG
>JAZDJY010000003.1:0-6594 GCA_043803615.1 Candidatus Aenigmatarchaeota archaeon
CCCGCCGTAGCTGCCCGTGAACGGCATCGCTATATTCACCCATTTCTGGGTAATGATACTCATAATTGAGTAATGCGGCAGCAGGCTTTTATTCTTTTCGCTGCTACATTCGTAGAAAAGGGTAAATAGTAATAATCAACATAAGCAATCAAATTTAACCTAACTATTCCCATACCGCTTCATCAGCAGCGAATTACTGACGACGGAGACGGAACTCAGGGCCATCGCGCCCCCCGCTATGATGGGGCTGAGAAGGAAGCCTGTGCTGGGGTAAAGGATGCCTGCTGCGACTGGGATTCCTATGGCGTTGTAGAAGAAGGCCCAGAAGAGATTCTGGCGGATCTTTTTTATGGTGTAACCGCTAAGCTCTATTGCTGCTGCGGCATCGCGTGGGTCGCTCTTTACTAGGACTATCTGGCCGGTTTCCAGGGCAATGTCTGAGCCTGCGCCAATCGCTATGCCAAGGTCCGCCTTTGCGAGGGCGGGGGCATCGTTTATGCCGTCGCCTACCATGGCGACGACTTTCCCTTCATGCTGGAGCTTTGCGATTTCCTTCTCCTTGCCGTCGGGCAGGACCCCTGAGATGACGCGCTCTATGCCAAGCTTGCCTGCTATGGCCTTCGCGGTGCGCTCGTTGTCCCCTGTGAGCATCACGACTTCCTTTCCCATCTTGTGGAGCCGAACGACCGCTTCCTTTGCAGTGTCCTTCACGGTGTCCGAGACTGCGATTGCCCCCTCGAGCCTGCTGGAAACGGATAGGAGCATCACGGTCTTGCCCTCGGCTTCCAGGGCATGGACGCGCTGCAGGGCGTTCCCTGTGCGGATGCCGTGCTTTTCCATGAGCTTTGCGTTCCCCAGGAGTATCCTCTTTCCTTTGTGCATGGCCTCTATGCCGTGCCCCGGGACGGCCTTGAACGATGACGGCGAGGGGTCGGGGATCTTGCCAAGTCCAAGCTTTTCTGCTTCCGCGAGTATGGCGTCTGCGAGCGGATGCTCGGAGCGCTTCTCTGCCACTGCTGCGTAGGTGATGATTTCCTTTGCGGAGAGCTTGCCAAACGTCACGACTTCCGTGACCTCTGGCTTGCCCTTCGTAAGGGTGCCAGTCTTGTCGAAGACGACTGTGGTGACTTTGTGGGCGCTTTCTAGAGCTTCTGCCCCCTTGATGAGTATGCCTTTCTCTGCGCCCTTGCCTGTTCCGACCATGATGGCCGTGGGGGTGGCAAGGCCCAGGGCGCACGGGCATGCTATTATCATGACTGCGACGAATATAGTGAGCGCAAAGACGAATGACTGGCCGAGGACGAAGTACCATAACAGTGAGGAGGAGATTGCAATCAGCATGACCGCGGGCACGAAGTAGGCGCTCACCCTGTCGGCAAGCCTCTGTATCGGGGCCTTGCTTCCCTGGGCCTCCTCGACGAGTGCTATTATCTGCATGAGGGTCGTGTCCTTCCCGACTTTTTCAGCCCTGAAGGTGAAGGTGCCGTGCTTGTTGATGGTGCCGCCGGTCACTCTGTCCCCCTTGCACTTCTCGACCGGGATGCTCTCCCCGGTTATCATGGACTCGTCCACTGAGGAGGAGCCTGAAAGGACTGTGCCGTCTACCGGAATCTTCTGGCCGGGCTTCACTATGACGACGTCGCCTTTCACTACGTCGTCTATCGGGATGTCCACTTCCTTTCCGTCCCTTATGACGGTTGCGGTCCTGGGCGCAAGGCCCATGAGCTTCTTGATGGATTCCGAGGTCTTGCCCTTCGTCACGGCCTCGAGGTACCTTCCGAACAGTATGAACGTGATGAGGACGGCTGAAGTTTCGAAATATGTGCCTTCGCCAAGCACACCTGGGAAGAGCATGACGGCGACGCTGTAGAAGTACGCGGCGGACGTGCCTATGGCTACGAGCGTGTCCATGGTGGCCGTCTTTGCGCGCAGGGCCGAGAGGGTGCCGCTGTAGAACCGGTAGCCTCCAATGAACTGGACCGGGGTGGAGAGGAGGAAGAGTATGTATATAGAATAGGGAAGCTCGATAGAAAGCCACATGAGCGGCATGGCGATGATGAACACGGGTATGGTGAGGGCTGCGGAAAGGATGAGGAGCCTTCGGAGGCCCTTTATCTCTTTTTCCCTTTCCTCTTTCTCACGGTCTACGTTCTTCCCTATGCTTGCCTTGAAGCCCACCTTTTCGACTGCGGCGATGAGCTTTGCCTCTGAAGTTACCTTCTCATCAAAGGATACGCTTGCCTCCTCGGAGGCGAAATTGACTCCTGCTTCCTTTACCCCTTCCGTCTTGCGGAGCGCCTTCTCGATGCTTGCGGCGCAGCTTGCGCAGTGCATGCCTGAAAGGGAAAGTCTTGCTTTTTTCATGTAATCACGAAGATGTTTTATGCTTCGGAAGATGACTTAAATTATGTATTGAAGCCTAGAACCTCCAGGCTCCTGCCTCGAGGTCTGCCTTCTTCACCAATAGACTGTCTCCGCTGACAGTGCTCGGGAGGTACCCTGGCCAGCATCCGCCGCCCGCTTTATTCTGCGTGCCTATTGTGTCTATCGCGTACTTCTTGCCGCAGTTGTTGCAGACCATGTAGCCTCCTTCCTGGCGGAAGCCCTTGTGGAAGCTGTAGCACACGTCGCAGGCATCAAACGCCGTCCTTATGGTTCCGGTGGAATCCTTGACGGCGAAGAAGCGCACGGTCTTGCCTTCCAAAGATGTGTACTCGTAGAACTTCGCAGTGGTGCCTATGTCCGATACTGGAACTGTCACGGAATCTGATGCTCCGATGCCTGTGGCCTTTCCCGTGAACGAGAGGTATGCCGAAGGTATCAGGAATGCTGCCAATATGACGAGCATCACGATTAACGCGTTCTTTTTCATAATCATCATCACCTTACTCCGCCGCAGCTGCATCCGCCGCCAGTCGAGCCGCCGCACGTGCCGCCTGCCGGGGCTGCCGTGCCTGTCGCTGCTCCGCCGCTGTGGCACGAGCCACTCGTGGCGCTTACTGACTGGTTGTTTGCCGTTGTTTCCTTCAGCGTGTCAGCGCCTGCCTTCCTTTCAGAGAGCACCGTTGTCGGGTACTCCTTGAAGACGTCGAGTGCGAGCATGTCGGCCTTCGTGGTCTTCGCTGGGTCATAGGTTACGTCGAAGACGTTGGGGAAGCTGAAGACGACGGAGTGGACTCCACTCAGGGTCTTGAGCTCGCCCGTTATGAGGGGCGCATGTCCCGGGCATGGGATGTCGACAGACATGCTGATTACCGAGTAGCCGCCTGCCGGGGCTGCGGACGAAGCTGCTGCTGCTGCCGCTCCCTGGACGCCTGTGATTGCTGCACCCGTCGCCTGGGCAGCCGGGATGTTCGCAAGCATGGGGAACACGAGGAGGAACAGGATGAGGTTTATGCCAATCGTCGAGCCGTACATCGTCGAGAGGTACTGCCATTTCTTCCTTGCGCCGGACGCTGAGAGGAGACCCTGCTTCCTCAGGTACAGCGCAGACGAAAGCGTGGCAAAGCCTATTGATATTGCAATGAGTATGTGGAAGAACCACCTGTTCATGAGGAGCGGGCGGAAGAGCTCCGTGAGCACCGTCACTCCGAGTATGGAGCCTGCTATGAACGCTATGCAGCCGATGTGGGGCATGAGCGCGTAGCCTATGCCCTGCATGAGAGTCGTGTCCTTCTTTGAATTTACCTGGCCTTTCCCGTCGACCTTGAACCCAAGCGACCTTATCTCCTTTTTTATCTCATCTATGGACACCTCAGAAGAATCATATTCGACTGTTGCCTTGTCGTCTTTGAGGCTCACGGAAACCTTGCTGACACCTTTAATGGAAGATACGCCGTCCTCTATCTTATTTACACAGCTCTTGCAGTGCATGCCCTTTACATTGAGGATTTCCTTCAGGGTCTTCTGGGTTTCCTTTCCTGCCGCAGGCTTTGCGGCTCTCTTTGCGAATTTCTTTGCGCTCATGACAAACCATGGAATGAAACGCCTTATCAAGCCTTGGGTGAAACTGGTTTCAGAAATGGGTTGCGCGATGAAACCGTGATGCTCTGGGAATGTGCTGGACTTGACGGCTTCAGCGTTTCAGTATGACGACGTTGGTCATGCCGCGCCTTTTGCGCTCGACGATGCCTTTTCCTTCCAGCTTGTCCAGGACTCTCGTGACCTTGACTTTCCCAAGGCCGGTCTTCTCTGCGAGCTCCGACTGGAAGATGGTGCCGTCCGATTTTATCACGTGTTCGAGGACGGACTTTGCGTCCGGGCCCATGTCCGCAACGGACTTCATGAGGCCTGAGGCGTCTATCTCCTTTCCGGGGAGCGTCTCCACCTTCCTTATCCTGATGCTTTCCTCGTGGCCCTTCCCGAAGAAGACGAGGTAGGCGCCGATGATGCCTATGAGGGCCATCAGGGCAAGCGAGACGTTGGTCTGGAATTCAATCGTGCCCCACATGGGGCAGGACGTGCCGTGGGTGCAGGAGGTTGCGACGATTTCCGTGAGGGCCTGGTTGAATGAATATATGATGAAGCCTATCACTGCGGATATGCCCATTATCAGGAAGCCCACGTCGCGATTTCTCATGAGAATAGATGTATCCCGTTAATAAATGATAACGGTGTGATAACGCCGCCGGGCATTACTCAGCCTGCAAGCGCAGCATCTATCGCCTGCTGGAAGGCCTCATAGGGCTGCGCGCCCACGAGCTTTGCGCCGTTTATGAAGAACGTCGGGGTTCCCGTGACTCCTGCAGCTGCGCCTGCCGCCGCGTCGGCTGCCACTTCTGCCGTGTACTTGCCCGAGTCGAGGCAGGAGTTGAACGTAGCTGTGTTGAGGCCAAGTTCCGCCGCCCACTGCTTGTATGAGTCTATGCCAAGGGCCGACTGGTTGCCGAAGAGCTTGTCGTGCATCTCGTAGTACTTGCCCTGGTCGCCCGCGCACTCGGCAGCTTCTGCCGCCTTCGCAGCGTTGGCATGGAATCCGAGCGGGAAGTCCCTGAATATGAGCTTTGCCTTGCCCGTGTCTATGTAATTAGTCTTTATCTGCGGGAACGTCTGCAGGACGAACCTACTGCAGTAGGGGCACTGGAAGTCGGAGAACTCTATTATCGTCACCTTGGCGCTCGCCTGTCCAAGCACGGCGTCGTCGTCTGCGGTCGGCTTCACGGCCGTCCCTGCCTGCTGGCCCGCGCCGGCTCCTGCCTGGGCTCCGGCACTCCCTGCCGCCTGCGCCCCGCTCACGTTTGCCAGTGCCGCGTTCAGCGTGTCTATCTTTGCGTTGGCCGCGGAGATGCCCATGCCGGTGTAAATGGTTGCCGCGATGAGTATGGCCACGAGCGCCGGGAGAATGAACGCATTCAATGATACGTCCCACTCCGCCCTCACCCGCAGTGTTCTTTTTGTCTTTGCCATGGCATTCGCCTTTCTTGCTTTCCTAGATTTGGCATGATGTCTTATAAATGCCGGAGTTTCTCTTCGCAAAACTGCCGACGTTTAAAAGCGCGCAGGCAACATGTTCATGTGGATTTGCATGGACATTGGCATGGATACGGACGCGCTCCTCTGCACTATGCGAAAGCTCAGGGAAGGAGAACTTAGGAAGACCGTCGACGCGCGGATGGCAGGCTTTGCCGCCATCGGAAGAAAGGGAAGAAAAGAGGAGCTCTTCTCGGAGCTATGCTTCTGTCTGCTTACCGCTAATTACTCCGCCGAGGGAGGCATCAGGGTGCAGAAGGCTGTTGGGAGCGGCTTCCTTGCGCTACCCGAAAAGGAGCTTGCCAAGAAGCTGAAGGCGCTTGGCTACCGCTTCCCAAACGTCCGGGCGGGCTTCATAGCGCAGGCGAGGAGGCACATTTCCTTCCTCCCGGAGGTCCTGCGGATGCCGTCCATGGAGGCGCGGCTGTGGCTCGTGAAGAACGTAAAGGGCCTTGGCCTGAAGGAGGCAAGCCACTTCCTGCGAAACGTGGGCGCAACAGACCTTGCGATAATAGACTTCCACATCGTGGACGTGCTCGAAAGGCATGGCATGATGAAGAAGCCCAGGGGGAGGACGCTTTCGCCGAAAATGTACATCGAAGCGGAGAAGGCGCTGCGTGATCTTGCCGGAAAGCTACGCATGAACCTTGGGGAGCTGGACTTGTACCTGTGGTTTTGCGAGACCGGAAAAGTCCTCAAGTAGGGTCCCCGGGCAGGAGTGAGTGATAGGCTAATAAGCCCTGCCGCGGCAAAGGATATTGTGGCTGTGGTCCCCATGAAAATTGCGTTCTTTGAGCTACGGGAAAACGAGAAAGAGTCCATACAGGCGTGCATGGGGAAGGCCCACACGCTGCGGTTCTTTCGCGGGCCGCTCACGAGGGGGAACGCCTCAATGGTGAAGGGATTCGACTGCATATCCGTCATAAACTGCACGGGCGGAAGGCTCGACGCGGGGATGCTGCAGAAGCTGCCAAGGCTTAAGCTGATTGCCGTGAGGGCAACGGGCTTTGACCCGGTGGACATGGACGAGTGCGGGAAGAAAAAGATTGCCGTCTGCAACGTGCCCTTCTACGCCGAGAACACGGTCGCAGAGCACGCCTTTGCGCTCATGCTCTCCCTTTCGAG
>JAZDJY010000004.1:0-6321 GCA_043803615.1 Candidatus Aenigmatarchaeota archaeon
GGGATGCAAATCCCAAGGCGGTTCCCGTGATGAACGGGACCATGGTCCCGGACATGAAGCTTGGCGGAAGCGTGATAAGCGGCGATGCCGTGATAGAGTACGTTTCGGGCAGGCTCCATCCCAAGCTCGTCGTCTTTGCAACGGACGTGGACGGGATATTCACGGCGGACCCAAGAAAGAATCGGAAGGCATCCCTGATAAAGCTCGTGACGCAGGAAAGCTTCGGCAGCATAAGGGAATCACTTTCAGGCTCGGCCGCAACCGACGTGACGGGCGGCATGATGGGGAAGGCGGAAAGGCTCCTTGGCATAGGGTCTGACGTACTGATAGTAAACGGCAACGTCCCTGGCAGGGTGGAAAAGGCCCTTTTGGGTAGTGACGTCAGGGGCACCCTCGTGAAGTCCGGGGCGTGCTCCGATATTTAAGCCGGACGGGAAAATGATGACTATGGGCACGCAGAAGAGGAAGGCAGACCACATCCGCATATGCCTGACAAAGGACGTCGAGTTTCTCAAGGGTAACGGCTTCGAGAGGTACTCCTTCATGCATTCGGCGCTCCCGGAAATAGACTGGGATGAAATAGACACGGGAACCAAGTTCCTCGGAAAGAAGTTTCGCTACCCGCTTTTCATAGAGGCCATGACCGGCGGGACTAATGAGGCGGAAAGGATAAACAAGAACCTGGCCGCCGCGGCGGAGGAGCTGGGCATAGGCATGGGAGTCGGTTCCCAGAGGGCCATGATAGAGGATCCCAGGCTTGTCCGCACCTACAAGGTGAGGGACGTCGCGCCAGGCATATTCCTCGCGGGAAACATAGGGGCATCGCACGTGCTCAAGTATCCTCCTGAAGTGATATCGAAGGCGCTGGAAGAGATAGGGGCCGATGCCCTTGCCATACACCTCAATCCCGCCCAGGAGATAGTCCAGGACGGCGGGCATACGAAATGGAACGGAATGCTTCCGGCGATAAGGGCGCTTTCGTCCGGCGTTCACGTCCCGGTCATAGTGAAGGAGGTTGGAAGCGGCATATCCGCCCAGGTCGCGGAAAAGTTTTCCCGCTGCGGCATTTCGGCAATAGACACAGCCGGTGCGGGAGGTACGAGCTGGGTGAAGGTCGACGCCATGGTAGGAGGCAAACCCTTTGACGAATTCTTCGAGTGGGGCATCCCCACAGCCGAATCGCTCGTGCAGTGCAGGAAAGCCGTGAAGCTGCCACTTATAGCATCCGGAGGCATAAGGAGCGGCATCGATGCCGCAAAGGCGATTTCCCTCGGCGCAAGCCTTGCCGGCATGGCACTCCCGCTCCTGAAACCAGCGACCGTATCTTCCGCGGCCGTGAAGACGTTCCTTGAGCAGGTGGTACTCGAGTTACAGGCCGCCATGTTCCTTACATCTTCCAGAAACCTGCAGGAACTTAAGGGAAAGGCACTCCTGCGCTTTTAATAAGCTTCCCTCCGATTCTCAAGTAGAATGCAAACTAATTAACTATATGAGTCACACTATTAACAATATGGTCGTAGTTTCGGAGGAACTGGGATGAAGGTGCTCATGTTCGGCTGGGAGTTCCCGCCTTTCAACACGGGAGGCCTCGGGACCCACTGCTATCATCTGACGAAGGCGCTCAGCAGGCGTGGCAACAGGGTGACTTTCGTCATGCCCAAGATGGGAAAGGGCATAAAGCATGACTTCCTGAAGATTGTCGAGGCCGAAGATGCGCGCCTCATAGAGATAGGGTCGAGCCTTTGCCCATACATCCCGTCGTTCGAGGTGGCCTTGTCGCCAGGGGAAGGCAAGGGCGGGGGGAACCTCTACGGAAAGGACCTGTTCGCAAGGGTTGAGGCCTACACGAAGCTTGCCCTGAAGGCCGTGAAGAATGAGGATTGCGACGTCATACACTCCCACGACTGGATGACCTTCCGCGCAGGCATCATGGCAAAGAAGGAGAAGGGCAAGCCCCTCGTCGTCACGGTACACTCCACGGAATACGACAGGAACCCGTTGACCCCGAATCCCTGGATAATGCACATAGAGTGGGAAGGCATGTACGAGGCAAACAAGATAATAACGGTGAGCAACTACATGAAGGCAAGGATAATGGAGAAGTACGGCGTTCCGGAGTGGAAGATAGAAGTCATCTATAACGCCGTCGAGACTTCGGAGTTTTCCGGAGAGAGGACGACTTTTGGCACCGGCGAGAAGATAGTCCTTTTCCTCGGAAGGCTTGCCATGCAGAAAGGCCCTGACCACTTCCTGCGCGCCGCAAAAAAGGTCCTCGAAAAAGAGAAGAACGTGAGGTTCCTCATCGTCGGGACCGGCCACATGCTCCCGCAGCTGATAGACGAGACGATAGAGCTCGGTATAGCGGACAAGGTGACATTCACCGGATACCAGGACAGCATACTCGAATGCTACAAGATGGCAGACCTTTACGTCATGCCATCCATATCCGAGCCCTTCGGCATAACGGCGCTCGAGGCCATGGCATCAGGCGTGCCCGTGATAGTGTCCAAGCAGTCAGGCGTGTCGGAAGTCCTGAAGCATGCCATGAAAGTGGACTTCTGGGACATAAACAGCATGGCCGACAAGATGCTTGGCGTCCTCAAGTACGCCCCGATAAGAGGCGAGATGGTAAAGAACGGGTCAAGGGAAGTCGACAGGGTAACGTGGGCCGGGATAGCGGAAAAGACCGAGAGGCTTTACTTGTCTCTTGGCGGTGGTTAGATGCCGGGCGTATGCTTCTATTTCCAGGTCCACCAGCCGATGCGGCTTCGAAAGTTCACAGCTTTTGACATAGGGAACAGCGACTCCTACTTCGACGACGAACGCAACAAGTTCTATCTTGAGAGGGTTTCGAGGAAGTGCTACCTTCCCGCCAACAAGAAGATGCTGGACCTCATAGAATCTACCGGCGGCAGGTTTCGGATTTCGTATTCGCTGAGTGGCATAGTGATAGAGCAGCTCGAAAAGTTCTTCCCGGAGGTCATGGACTCTTTCCGAAAGCTCGTGGACACGGGCTGCGTCGACATACTCAACGAGACCTACTACCATAGCCTTGCGTTCCTCATTTCAAAAAAGGAGTTCAGCGAGCAGGTGAAGATGCATAGGGAGAAGATCAAGTCCGCGTTCGGCGTGAAAGGCACGGTCTTCCGGAACACGGAGGCCATGTACAGTAACGACGTCGCGAGAGCGGTAGAGGAACTCGGCTACAAGGCCATAGTCGCGGAGGGACTGGATCACGTCCTGCAGTGGAGGTCCCCAAACTATCTCTACAAGGCAAAGGACTCCGGCATGAAGGTCTTCCTTAGGAACTACAAGCTCAGCGACGACATAGCCTTCAGGTTCTCGACGAAAGACTGGGCCGAATGGCCGCTCAAGGCTGACAAGTTCGCCTCATGGCTTGCAGCCTCCGAAGGGCAGATGGTCAACCTCTTCATGGACTACGAGACGTTCGGCGAGCACCAATGGCACGAGACTGGCATATTCGACTTCCTCCAACACCTCCCAAAGGAAGTCCTAAAGCACGACAACATGAAATTCATGACGCTTTCCGAGGCCCTGAAGTCCTTCCAGCCCGTCGGCGATTTCGACGTCCCGCACCTCAGCTCGTGGGCAGACGTCCACAGGGACGCAAGCGCCTGGCTAGAGAACAGCATGCAGAGGCACGCCTTCGACCAGGTGAAGGAACTCCACGACACCGTGAGGAATCTTGGGGACCCGGAGCTTCTGGACAAATGGCGCAAGCTTCAGACTTCAGACCACTTCTACTACATGTGCACCAAGTGGTTTGCGGACGGTGACGTGCACAAGTACTTCAACCACTACGACACGCCCTACGACGCCTTCCTCAACTTCATGAACGTCCTGACCGACCTCAAGCAGAGGGTTGAGAAATCCTGAGCGCCATTTCGTAGGCCTTCATGTAGTTGTCGAACAGCTGGCTCCAGTCGGCAAGCCCCGAAAGCTCTTTCGCCCTCATGCGGTGCGAAAGCCGCTCTTCCGGCGTCATCGCGCAGATGTCGTGCATGAGCTCCTCGAGTTCCTTTGCTGCATCGGCGTCTTTCTTTCCATCCCTTCCGATGACCATGATGCTCTTCTCCCCCGGCTTGAGGAATGGCATTATGAACTTCCCAAATCCGCTGAGGTCTGTTGTCACCGCGTGCAGTCCCAGAGCCGCGGATTCAAGCGGCGTGTAACCCCAGGACTCGTAGTATGATGGGAAGATGCCCATCTCGCACCCTGCCATGGCGCTGTAGTACTTCAGGCCCAGGAGCCCGTCGCTTTCGGAGACGTAATCCGGGTAGTATATGACCTTCACCCTGTCGGCCTTCCTGTTGAGCAGGCCGTTCTTCTCAAGCGATTTTACGATTATGTTGTCCTCGCCGACGTTGAAAGGCGAAAGTGGAGGGTTCTCCCCGCCGGCCTTCTTGAGCGTCTCCCACATGCCGGAAAGCCTCTTGAGGAATGCGTGGTCAAGCTTCACCGAGTCCTTGGGCTTCTTCCCCTTTATGAAATCCCGCAGGACCTCGTCCTCGATTTTTTCCGCTTCCATGTCGATGAGCTTTTCGGCATCGTCCATCACCGCTAGGTGCTCGACCACGGTCGGCTTCTTACCCTTGGTCTGCGTCGGCACCCAGATGAATGCGAATACGGTTTTCTTTTCACCGTCCTTTTTCATGCGCGCGTTGAGCCTTCCTAATGCATCTATGAATATGTCTATGCCCTTGTTGCGGAACTCATGCCTCCCGGAGATGAAGCACACAAGCGAGTTGTCGGCGTCGATTTCGTAGGATGGGAGGAAGTATCCAAGCAGGAACGTCTTCACGCGGTCGGCGCACGCCTTCCTCATCTTCTCCACGTTTTCAGGCGACGGAAACTTCCTCATGTCCAGGCCGTTTGCGAGCACGGCGTCGGGTCTCCTGCCGAGCACGAATTCGCATTCCTTTGCCGTCGTCTCGGAAACCGTCGTGAACACGTCTGCATTCACGGCTGCGGCCTTCTCAAGGAGGTGCTTCGACTGTGCCGAGTACTCGTAGGCCTTCACATCAGGCTTCACCTTTCCCTTGTTGATTATCTCGTAGAGGTCTTCCCTTCCGGTCTCGGCTATGGCCCTGCCCAGGACCGTCGAATGCGTCGTGAAGACGGTAGGAATCTTTGATTTTGCGGACTTGAGATGGAGGAGCGCGGTTCCTGTGAGCCACTCGTGGAAATGGGCTATCGCCCCGGAGACGAAGAGGCCGGAGTTCTCCATCTCCTCGATGAGCATCCCGACGGCCTTGGCCCACACGACCGGCTCGTTGAACCATTCGTCGGCTTTCCATGAGTCTATCTTGTACTCTTCCCACAGCTTGAGTTTTATCCCGTCTGCGCCCGACCTGAGGCTTTCAGGGTCGACGAGGATGGCCTTCGGGCTTCCCTCTATCTTCCAGCGTCCGTACACGCACTTCACGCCGCGGCCTTCGAGCTTTGCGAACACCGCGGCGAGATTTGCCGGAGGCTTTTCCTTTGTGAATTCCTTTGCCGCCTGGCCGGCATAGTATGGTCCTATGGCGTAGTACGTCGCGAAGTTCTCAAGAGCGTAGGACATCTTCGAGACGAGCACAGTGTATATCCCGCCGACCTTGTTTGCGACTTCGTAGCTCACTTCAAGCAGGGTGGCGTCTTTCATGCGGTCACGTAATTAATTTGGGCGGGCTTCTTAATCAGTTTAACAGCAGGCGAGCTGCATCTCACATCCAGTCCTTTTGATGTTTTCTCAAACGTGAGCGTCACTTCCTCCTTTCCGACGAGTACCATCCTCTCAATCTTTCCTACGCTGGAGGGAATCCTTGGGCAGACCGAAACGGACATGCCCGGAGCATCAACCTCTATCCCGAGCATGAAGTCGTCAATTATTGTGATGAAGAGCGCCGCTCCCCAGAGCTGCAGCGGGCAGCCGGTAAGCGTGGAGTCCTCGGAGTTCCAGCACTCTCCTATGCATCCCAGCGCGTCCCTCTCTATGTCCTCGGCAAGGATTTTTGCCATGGACCAGCCCTGCTCCGGCCTTCCGCACGAGAACTGCGCGGCCGCGGCCCACGCGGTCGCAATCGACCACGAAGAGCCCGTGTGGTATCCTGAAGGGCTGTACCCTTCCTCATCTTTTGAAAGCGTTCTTATCCCCATTTCTGACAGGAGCATGCTGCGGTTTTCGGCCCATCCGAGCACGGTGGGCATGGGCCTTCCCGGACCCATGAAAAGCGGGACAAGGGCATTTGCGGTTTTCTTTTCCATCGGCATGCCTTTCTCTATCCTGTCCGCATAGACCCCTCCCCGGCAGAATGCCGC
>JAZDJY010000005.1:0-3680 GCA_043803615.1 Candidatus Aenigmatarchaeota archaeon
GCCCTCTCCTTAAGTATCCTTCCCTCCAGCACGAACTCGCAGTCCGCGGGAATCATGAGGTCGCAGGTCTTTGCCTTGGCCACTGGAGTCGGCTCGAGCGCGTTTGCAATGTCCATCTCGTTGATGTTTTCTGCAACAGACATGGATGCCGCAAGAAGCACGGCAGGCGAAGCTCCGATGCAGATGACCGCATCCAGTTCCCCACCTGAACTCTTGAGTGCATTGTCAAGGTCCCTCCCTGCGACCACTCTTATGGTGAACCTGTTCTTTCCAATCTGCATGCAGCGGTGGAAGTCCAGGTTCTGCACGCCATTTGCCTTCCTTATCACGAAGACGCCGGAGCTTACGTAGTTGCCGCCGTCCTTTTCGCAGTGGAAGAGTATGGGCAGCTTGTCGAGGTCTACTTGCATGTCGACTTCCTGGCAGGGTGCGCTTGCGACCACCTTGGGCTTGCTTGGGTGGTCTATCGCATTTATCATCTTCGATACGAGGCCGGATGGCTTGATGCCAAAGTAGTCCGCGAATGCCTCCTTTGAGGTGCACAGGTTTCCTGCCACGCGGAAGCCGCTCTCTTTAATCTTCTCGAAGAGCACGGGCTTTTCCTGCAGCGCCGCGAGGATGCCGGAGGCTTCCAGCCTCTTCGAAACGGGTTTTTTGATGGTGAGAAGCATTCCTTCTTTTTTCGCCTTTTCGACAAAGTCCCTGAAGCCCATTCGCACACCTTCGCGGTATATTCCCTTCTTTTGCCTGCGTATTTAAAGCTGCCGCCCGGGATTCAGCCAATCGTCGTCTTCATAGCACGGTAGCCCTTGCCTTCTATCGCTTTTGCGACCTTTTCCTGAAGGGCTTTCCCTGGCGTCAGCGCGATGACGTAGCCGCCCCTGCCAGTCCCTGTAATCTTTGCGCCCGGGGCGCCTGCGCCCTTTGCCGCTGTGATTATTTCCTCGGCCTCCTTGCATGACAGCTTCATCTCCCGCAGGAGTTCCTGGTTTTCGTCCATCAGCTCCCCAAGCTTTCTGGAATCGCCACCCTCCAATGCAATCCTGGCCTCTTTTGCAAGCTTGACGTACTGAAGGAAGAGCCTGCCATATTTAACGGGGTCTTTTTTCTTCTGCTTTCTCACATCGTCGACGACTTCCTTGGTTTCCTTGGAGATGCCGGTGCTGCCGAGGACTATTTCCAGAGGCTTCTTCACCCGGAGGGGCTCCATCACGTTCTCGCCGCCCTCCAATGCCTTCACGAACCACAGCAGGCCGCCGTAGGTCGCGCAGGTGTTGTCTATGCCCGAAGGAGTCCCAGCGGAGCCCTTCTCGGCCTCGTAGGAAATCCTGTTGACATGCGCGTCGCTGAGGGCAAGGCCGTAGAGCTCCGAGAATGCCCTCGCGATGGCGGTCGCCATGGCGGCGGAAGCGCCAATGCCGCTCGTGCAGAAGAGGTTTCCGGATAGCCTGATTTCCACCGGGGTTTTCTTGACGTCGATTCTCATGTAGTCCAAGAGCAGTTTCATGGAACGTTCCATTTCGCCTTTCTTTTTCTTCTTGTAGCCCGCAGTTGCCGGCCTGTCGTCGATTATGGCGTACTTCTTCGCGGGGGTTATCTCTGCAACGGTCGTGTCGCCTATCGCCGACGCAATCGCCGGGAGGCCGTAGACCACGAAGTGCTCGCCGAAGAGTATGACCTTGCCAAAACCGTAGCCTGTGCCTTTGTCCTTGCGTCCTGCGCGCATCTTCATCACTCCCCCCTCCATATTTCCTTTATCCTATAGTTTACTTTTTCCCTCGATAATATTTCCGCTATTTTTTTCAGCCCCGCCTCCGGGATGAAGAACGACCTCGGCGACAGCACCTCGCCGCCGAAAGACCTGACAAGGCCCTCATCTTGATAATGCTTTTCCATCCTGCCGAAAAGTGCCCTTATGAGCCGGTTCCTCGCAGTTACGTCCTTCACGGGCTCGAATGTCACAAGGTACTGCCTTTTCTTCTGGAAAGACGGCCTTCCGTAAAGCATCACGCCTTCCCTCATGACGTTATCCCTTAGCTCCCACTCCTCGATGTTCCCAACGTTCACGCTTATCTCGTTTTCTATGCCTAGCATCCTCCACTTAGCGCAGTCCTCGGAATCCCTGAACTTCCCCGCAAAATACAGGAACTTCTTCCTCATATCCTCTTCTTTTTTCTTCTCCGTGTCGATGAAGATATCCACGTCGCTATCCTTCCCAAAATCCCCCCTCGCGATGGAGCCGAAAACAACGGCCATCCTTATGTCGCCCGCCTTAAACTCCGGCCGCCTGAAGGAAAATGAAAGGAAAGACATGGCGTATGAGAGCAGTGTTTCCCTATCCAATGGTTTCACCTTCCTCGTCGAGAAGCTCCGCGAGTATGCCTTTCAGCTTCATGAAGGATTCGAAGACCGTCCTCACCTGGGATTCAAGGCTCTTTCCGTAAACAAGCATGTTCCTGTTTTCCTCTATGGTGTAAATCAGCCCGTAAACCTCGTCCTTGCGTGGGAATGACACCGGCATGTTCCTTTCTACCAGAGGCGCCGTTTTCTGCCCGGGCGCAGGCCTTTTGAACCAGTCATGCTTCACGGTCCTCCCGGCGTCTATCTTTTGTGATTTATGGAGGTAGAATTCCAGCATCTCCACCGCACATGCACTACAGTGGAAGCCGACTGTCACGGGCTTTCCGGAAAGGCCTGCATCAAAGGCATCCTTCAGTGCCGATATATGTTCATTTATCCGTCTCTTATGGTCGTCAATTCCCGTCATATGTATATTCTATACCAGTTAACTTAAATAACTTTGGTACAAATTAGCCCAAAATTTTGGTATATTGTATACCAAACCCAAAGCGCTATATCTCCCTTTCCACCATGAAATCCGCGAAGGCCTTGAGCTTCTCTTTTGCGGGATTCTTCGGGAGGAGCGGCTCGACGTCGGCCCACGCCTTCCTGACCATGTCCCGGGCAAACCCCTTTGCGTACTCCACCGAACCGTACTTTTTTATTATCGCTATCGCCTCGCCTATTATCCGCTGGTCCTTGCTGTGCATGCCGAGTATTTCTATTAGCCTCTTCCTGTCAGCGGGGGAGGCCTTCTTCAGCGTGTGGATGACGAGGAGCGTCCTCTTGCCCTCGTTTATGTCGTCCCCCACTTCCTTTCCCCAGCCCTTGGTCGGGGCGATGTTTAGTATGTCATCCTGTATCTGGAAGGCGACGCCTATCGACTCGGAGAACCTGCCGAGCTTTTCCTCAAGCTCTACGCTTCCTCTGGAAAGTATCACGGCAAGCCTTGCCGCGAGGCGCGAAAGGACGCCGGTCTTGTACGCGCACATCTGCAGGTACTCCTGCTCGCTTACACGGTCTGCGTCGGCAAGGCCGTTGTGCCATGCGATGTCGGTGCCCTGGCCGTAGTGTATCCTTATCATCTCCTCTATCGAAGCGTTCCAAGCCCTAAGGAGCGTGTCCTTGCCGAACTTACCCTCGTTCTTCATGAGCGGGGAGAAGGCGAGGAAGTACATGAAATTGCCAGCGTTTATGGCAACGTCGACGCCGAAGAGCTTGTGCGTGCAGGGCTTGTCCCTTCTCATGTCAGAATTGTCCTCTATGTCGTCGACCATGATGGACCCCTCGTGCAGCATCTCAAGCGTCACGATGAAGTCTCCGACCTTCTTCTGGTCGCC
>JAZDJY010000006.1:0-16062 GCA_043803615.1 Candidatus Aenigmatarchaeota archaeon
GGCCTTCATCAGTATCTCGCCTGCGCTCTGCCGCCCAAGCCTTGAGAACTCCTCCATGAGGAACGAGAGTATGGTCTTTTCCTGTGTGTTAGAAAGCATCCGCATGAGGACCCCAAGCTCGACTCCTTCGATGTGGGGCATTATCTCCCGAGACTCGGGGGGGAGCTCGCTTACGCCCCGCTTGAATTCCACCCGGCCGTTCGTTGGGGAATCGAAGATTATGTCGGCGTAGGGATTCGATATGGCGGTCTGCTTGAGGTATTCGAGGACCGACTGCTTGTTCTCCCTGTAGGTTGCCTCGGCCGTGAACGTCACCTCGACGCCGTGCCACGGCGGCCTCGTCTCGTCCACGCTCGTCCCGACCATTATGGGCCTGTTCTTGCCGACGTCTATCTTTAGGAGGTACGTGCTGGTCTTGCCGTCCCCGGTGCTCGTGACGATAGTCGTCGGCGAGCCCGTGGTGAGCTGGGAGTACAGCACCGCGCAGGATATCCCCAGCCCCTGCTGACCCCTGCACTGGCGGAGGCGATGGAACTTGCTCCCATAGAGAAGGCTTCCGAAAATTCTCGGTACCTGCTCCTTCACTATGCCGGGGCCGTTGTCCCTCATCTTTATCTCAAACTTTTCCTCTGCAAGCTGCTTTATCCCGACGTATATCTCCGGCAGCATGCGGGCCTCCTCGCAGGCGTCAAGGGAATTGTCGACCGCCTCCTTGACTATTATGAGCAGGGCCTTTGCCTTGTTGTCGTAGCCCAGGAGGTGCCTGTTCTTCTCGAAGAACTCCGATACCGATATCTCCCTTTGCTTCTTCCCCATCTCCTCGGCGATGCCCATAATAAAAACCCGGCTGTAACCAGATTAAATACTTACCCCAAGACACGCTTTAATGTTTTCCGGGGATTTCTCCGGAAGAATCAGCGCTTCTCTTTTCTCATGCGCATGGCCTTGTAGGCCCACGCATGGGTCTTTCCCAGGAGTATCTCCTCGACTGCCTTCTCCGCCGGCCGCAGTTCTCCTGGCGTGCCTATGAGGGAAAGGGTCTTTCCGCTTATGCACACGATTGCCCCGCTTTCCTCTTCTATCCTCTTCTTCACGATGCCCTCGCTTCCTATGGCGCGCGCAAGGAGCCTCTCGCGCTTTTTCCTGCTCTCGTTATTGAGCGACAGGACGTGAAGCACGCACTCCTCCTCGATGAGCCTCTTTGCCTGCTGGATGGAAAAGCCCCGCCCCAGGGCGCAAACCATGTCCCTTGCCTTCAGCACCATGATGGGGTCTTCGCCTTCTATCCTGACGACGTCGGAAACGTCGAGGCGCGTCGAGGTCCACTTCTCAATGCTCGCCTTCGTCTTCCCGCCTTTCCCTATGACTGCGGGTATTCTTTCTTCAGATATCCTCACTATCTCAAGCATCAGAAAACACCTACTGCTTCAGGAGGCCCTTGGCCGAAAGCCAGCTGACCTGGGCGGGCTTGTATCTCCATATTATGTCGCCTTTTTCGTCGCCCTCTATGCTCCAGGGCTCAATGAGTATGACGTCGCCCATCTTTACGAACATCTTCCGTTTCGATCTTCCGGGGACCCTGCAGAGCCTTTCCTTGCCGTCAGAGCAGCTCACCCGGAACCTGCTCCCGCCAAGGACTTCCATGACCGTGCCGATGGCTTCCTTTCCTCTCGGGGTCCTCACCCTTATCGTTTCTCCGGTTCCTTCCATATGCATATATGGGCCATGGTCTTTTAAGCTTTGGGAAGCCTCAGAAATGGTAACCGATGGTGAGGTAAATCCTCACGGGCTCGTACATGCCTGCCCCGGAGCCTCCATAGACCTTCCTCATGGAGGCGGTCGCGCCCGTGCTGACTGTTCCCTCGACTATCGGGTATTCTTTTCCCGACGCTGCCCATGTCACGAGCGACTTCAAAAGCTTTTTTGCGCTCTCCTCGTCATCCGTGCTTCCGGAGATGGAGGTGTTCGACATCCACGCGACCCTGCCGCTGCCATTCACTCCCCAGTCCAGCGTCGCAAGAGGCACTTCCATTCCATTATGCGCCGAGCCTTCGCCGGTGTAGTAGGAGTCCTGGATGACCACAATCTTTTCCGCGGCGCCGTCTTTCGGGTAGACGGTCTCACTGCCGAAGCTGCCAAAGTCTGTAAATGATATGCTAGGCGGGACGGCGAAGAATATCTTCTGCACAGGATACCTCCTCTCGTCCGGATCCATGTAAGGGAAGTGTGCTTTGCCGGAGCCCGAGGGGACATAGCTGGAGTCGTAGACCCACTGAAGGTTCATGACTTCGCCGTACCAGCGGCTCCCGGAGATCTGGGCTTCCGTGAGATCGGAAAGCTCCACGATGCCCCCGCCGTCCGAAAGGTACCCTTCGGCGTCTTTTATCTGGTCCTCCGTGAGAACCTGGCTCTCACATAAGAGTATGGCGTCGTAGTCGGAACTCGCCTCCGAAAAGTCCAGCGTGCCGGGCGGTATCCTCGCGAGGATGAAGTTCCTTGGGATGCCATTGAGGGTAAAATCGGCCAGTATCGTCCCTACGTCGGCGTAGGCCGCAACGCTGCAGACGCATCCTATGCGCATCTCCGGCCTAACGTCCTGCCTGACGCTCACGGAGTATCCCATGTCTTTGGAAGGATATCGTACAGTGTACTGTTCACCTCCACCGGTTCGAACCAATCGACGTTCTTTGCATCCAGCGAATAGAGAAGGTCCTGCGACATGACAGAAAGCTTTGTCATGTCCCAGGGCTGGTTTGCCTTGGGCACGGAGTAAAGCTGCGTGAGCGTGACGAACACGAGCATCGCGACTATCACGACCTCGAGTATGCGGAAGAAGCCCTTCCTCATCCTAGTCCCCATAGATATGTTTTTATGACTGGGGTTAAAGTGTCTTAGCATGAAAGCGGGAGAGGTCTACGGAGCCATGCTCACCGGCATGGGCCGAAAGGATTGGTGGCACATGGAGAGGGGATTCTCCCCTCCGCAGTTCGAGGTATGCCTGGGCGCAATCCTCACCCAGAACACCAACTGGAGGAACGTCGAGCGGGCGCTTGCGCTGATGATAGAAAAAGGCCTGACGACGCCAGAAAAGATTCTTTCGGCCGACATGAAGACGCTTGAGGATGCGGTCAGGCCCAGCGGCTTCTACAAGCAGAAGGCGCAGAGGCTGAAGCTGTTCGCGGGGTTCGTCAGTGGCTTTGGCGGCTTTCCGGAGTTCTCAAAGAACGTCACACGCGAAGAGCTCCTAAAGCTTAAAGGCATCGGCCCGGAGACTGCGGATTCCATCCTGCTCTACGCTCTGGGAAGGCCGGTCTTCGTCATTGACGCATACACGAAAAGGATTTTCACGCGCCTGGGCTTTCCGGAGAGGAAGGGCTACGAGGAATGGCGCAGGTTCTTCGAGGACAGCCTCCCGCGAGACGTGAAGCTTTACAAGGAGTTCCATGCGCTCATCGTCGAGCATGCCAAGAGGCACTGCAGGAAGGAGCCGCTGTGCGAGGAATGCTTCCTTAATGGGAAATGCGCAAGGAAAATCTAAAGCCGTAGCTAAATTTGTCTTGTTGTTATCGAACTTACCTATTTCAGGAACTAACTTCGAAAGACAAGAAACCTATTTAACCGACTAGATTTCCTGCCGCACCGGCTAATTCACCAACTTCCTGAACAACTCTGTCACCGGCAGTCGGACTCGCTATCGATACCAATACGTACACGACCATTAGTATCAAAAAGAGAGTTCCAAAGCCTAGGAAGACGTGTATGAATCCTTTTCTTTTTACCATTTTTATTACCTCCACGTTGAGTTTCAGAAAACGACGAGTCCCCCGGAGGTAACATTTAAAAGGATGTTAATCCTACAAAGTAATCCGAGGTGTGAGTGGGGTACTTTCAAGGCGCCCCCTCTCATCTCATTATTTTCTGAAATTATGATTTCTTTTTCACCATCCCCCATTCACGGTGGATGGCATTCCGAAGAATTAATCCATCAGCCGTGTAATGTTTGACTATCGACTTGAATTTTCATAATTGGTTAGTTATTTACAACGAGTATTTAAATTTGTATCACCCGAAGAACCGTTTTATTTCTTTTACTGTAAGTAATCTACATGGTTTCCACTGTCAGGCTATGCGTGACGTGCAAGGGGGCAAGGAACCTCTGCGGCCTTGGGAGCTGCCCGCTCTTGGGGAGGTTCCGCATCAAGCCAAGGATTGAGCATGCGCTGAAGGAGGACTTCTTCGGCTCCGCGACGTCGGTGTTCGTGGGGCGGCACGGCTACCCGAACGTGTCGACGGGGCCGCTTGCGCCCATAGTGACCGAGGGCGCCGGCATGGGTAAGATAGACGACCCCTCAAAGTGGTTCGGGACGCCCTACCAGGACATCGTGGAGATGAGGTCCATGCTCCTGCGCACCAAGGAGGCGAACAGCGTCTTTTCCAAGGGAAGGATGATCTCAGACCTGCAGGAGATTGCGCTTTCTTCAAGGCCGCCTGACGTAGAGATGCTCCTTGCCGGAAAACCCGTCTACAGGGTGAGCTTCTCAGACGTCAACCAGCCCATGGGCCCGACCGCGAGGCTGCGCAAGCTCACTCTTACGGAGAACGTGAAAGTCGGCAGGCGCGTGCAGAAGGTGGTGTCCGACGAGATGCCGGCGGCAGAGGCGGGGTTCGAACTCTACAGGGGCGGGGAGGACGTCTATAAGATTGGCACCATCTTAAGCTCCGGGGCGCTTGGCCTCGAAGGGAAAAGGAAACTCGTTCCCACGCGATGGAGCATAACGGCAAGCCACGACATCGTCGCAAAGAGGCTGATTTCCGGGATAAAGGACTACTCACAGGTCGGCGAATGCCTCGTCTTCACAAGCGACTACCTGGAAAACCACTACGAGGTGCTACTCATGCCCGGGGAGTGGGAGTTCGAGAACTTCGAGTCCTGGGCCCCCGGGACGCCCTGGGCCATGGACGCAAAGAAGGCTGAGGTGATAGAAGAGCATGAGCCTTACGCCGGAAGGACCAAGTACGCGGAGCTGCAGGGCGGCGGGTACTACGCAAGCAGGCTCGGCGTTACGGAAGGCCTGACGGGCCTGCGCAGGCAGGCGTGCGCCGTGGTCTTCCGCGAGGTGCGCGAGGGGTATACAATCCCATTGGGGGTATGGCAAGTGCTCGAAAACGTCCGGAACGCCTTCAGGCAGAAGCCCGAGAAGTTCGCAAGCAGGGAGGATGCCCTTGTTGCCATCGGCAGGAGGCTCCGCCTGCCTGTCTCTGACTACGCAAGGCAGAGCGTCATCCTTCGCAGGAGGACGATTGCAAACTTCGGCCGTCCAGTGAAATAAGTGATAATATGGACAAAGAAACAGCGAGGGTGGTAAAGAAGTTTGCAAAGAGGATAAGGAAGGCGCACAACATACAAAAGGTCATACTCTTCGGAAGCAGGGCTAGGGGCGACCAGTTCAGGACGAGCGACTACGACTTCTTCATCGTGTCGAAGGACTTCTCTGGCATGAGGGCGCCTGCGAGGATGACGAGGATGCTTGAGTTCTGGAACGAAAGGCGGGACCTCGAAACCATATGCTTCACCCCGGAGGAGTTCGAGAGGAGGAAGCCACTCATGAAGGGCATCCTCAGCAAAGCTGTTGAGATTTCCTAACGTACTTTCCTCGGCGCGCACCCAGCACGTAAACGATCACGCTTTTATAGGCGGTCAGCGCATTCTATAATTATGAGGAAGGGCTCAATAGAGGTCAGCATCGGGTTTCTCATAGTGATGATTATCGCCGCCCTCACGATGATATTCATCATGGGCTGGATGGGCCAGCTCTTCCCGACGCTGCAGGACATAGGCGACTACGCGACGTCCAATGCGAGGACGCAGATGATGGAGGAGTTCGGCAAGGGTGCCGCGACCATCCTTGCGACCGTCCCCAACAACAAGGACTTTGCGCCCGGCAGCAACGTCAAGTTCCTCATAGGCGTGAAGAAGCAGGCAAGCGTCGACGACAAAGACTACTTCAACTTTTGCATAGCGACACTCAGCAGCACAGACGGCTGTGAACCCGATACCGGGACTCTCGTGGCAGCATACGACAGCGATGATACTAACAATGTTGACATAAGTGGAATAAAGTTCTCATTCAAGCCCGACATCAAACTGACCAACAGGGGTGAGTCGGACACTGTGGAGGCTGAGATGCAGATACCAGGCACCGTCGAAACCGACACGTATGGCTACGTCATATATGTCTGCGCAAAGGAGGGGCCGCCAAGCGCGTCTGTCTGTGGAGAAACTGGAGCAGAGAACGAAGTTCACAATAAACCTTGTTACTGCAAGGGGGATGGCGACCCGGACTACTACGGCATGTATGACTTCCAGATGACAGTCAAATAAAAGACGCTGGTTCTCATCTCAGGCTGGCTGCCGGATTTATTACCGGAAAGGCCAAGACTATATCATGGACGTAGGTCTCATCTTCGGGATGGTAATCGCCATAATGGTGATAACGCTCGTCTTCGTCTTCGGCTACCAGCAGCTGACCAGTCTCCAGGACATCCAGAACAGCGCGGAAATGATAAAGGCAAGACAGAACCTGGAGGTTGCCGTAGACAGGGTGTACAGTGAGGGCGGTGAGAGCTCCGCGAGCCTGAAGCTTGGATTCCCGCCGAGCGTAGCAAGGGTGTGCTTCATACCGCTTTTCGATTACAACTACAACCCCAAGGAACCTTACACGGCATCCGACCTTGAGTTGCAGCTGGAGGACCAGGGACTTGCCGAAGGGAGTAATGCAGAGGTCATCGCGGAGCGCAGGGATGTCGCAAAGCGGGCGGATGGAACCGACTACAATGTTCTCGTATTCTTCATGGGTTTCGACGACCCCGCGTGGTATGCAATAGAGCACCTTGAGCCTAGCATTAAGGAAGATGACGGTGATGAACTGATATTCTGCGCCGCGCCCAAGGAGACCGTATGGCTGCAGAGGAAGTACGATAGCATGGGCGCGTGGGTGGACGTCGAAGAAGACTGAGACGCAGGCTGATGGCCTCCTGCGGGAACCGGAATTTTAAGCGCCTAAGGCAACTAGTATTCATGCTCAACGTCTTTGACATCTTCAAGGTGCTGATAGGCATCGTAATCTTCGTCCTCCTCATAACGCTCTTCCTGCGGTTCTCCGGGTCTTACTCCGAGCTTGGGGAGACCGGACAGCAGTACGACGCGGTGAACGCGTTCGATGCGCTGCTGCAGAGCACCTACACGAGCGGCAATCCTGGAGAGTTCGATGGCTTCGGGAAGATGGAATACGTGACGTTCGACCCGCCCGGGGAGCCGAGGCCCTTTGACAATGCTAGGATAATGTTCCCAGCCGGGCAGAAGACGCTTTCGGTCCCCGCATTCGTCATGACGGGCGAGGGGGCGATGGCGGCCGCGCGCACATGCGATGACTATGGCTGGTTTTCGTTCTGCTACGTCATATCCATGCCCATGGGCGACACCGTCCTATTCTCGCCGGTCGCAGGCTCTGAGCAGGAAGAGAAGATAATAATGGGGGTAGTCGGCAGCCTGCCGCCCGATGTGACCGTCGGCTACTGCGACGGAGACGGCTACATAATACCATCGAGGAAGGATTTCATTGGATTTGTCGGCGACCGGGAGATCGTGAGGGCCTGCACCGAGGAAATCCCGGAAGGCTACTGGCTTGTCTCGTTCACTTTAGACAGTCCGAAGGAAAGGACCGTCATAGTCAGCGGAGGGACTGTCATGGACTACTCCGGTGACCAGAACGTGATATTCAAGGACTCCGACGTGGCAATCGCACTGTGCGGGCCGGGGTCGCTAGGGAACAAAATGGCCATGCTCGAGAAACAGCTTGCAGTCGCGGCAGACGTCATGCACGAGAGGACCATACTGGTCCGCGATGATATGCTTCAGTTGAACGTGGAGCCCTGTCGCGGGTGTCCAACCCTCTACCCGAAGGCCTGCGGCTACGTGGAGTACGCGGATGACGGTGATGGCCTGAAGCATCAGAGTACACGTTATCTAGACTTCGTAACGTCCCTTTCGGCGCTTGAAAACACTCTTGGCAGTGAGCACACACACGAAGATGTAATAGACAGCCTCGCGACGACTTCAGTAAATTACAAAGCCCTTGAGGATGGTGGCTGCGAATGAGAAAGAGTGTAAAAGGCCAGGCGCCTGTGATGGAGTACATCGTGTTCCTCTTCATGGCGGTGCTCATCATAATAGCGCTGCTGTTCATGGTCTTTGGATTCCAGCTGATGACGACGGGCTCCGGGGCCGCGGTGGAGGCCGAGAAGCATTCACTCTTCGTCATGCAGTCAATGCTTGGGAATGACATAACCAGGGCTACGCGCTACCAGAGCATATCGGTCCTCGACGATGCAAAGCTAACTGCTCTCACCGGCATGGACTGTGAGCAGTTCGAATCGGCCTTCGGCGCAGGCGTCTGGGTGAACGTGACACTCTACATGGAGAAGCCAGACTGTGGGGGGCTTGGCGGGAGCGTTTTTTACACCTGCCGCGAGCAGCGGGACTTGATAGCCGAGATGCAGGCTACGCCATGCGACGGCGAGAGCTATCCCAACTGCGGCGGATGGGAGCTCTGCGGGGACAACAAAGAGGGAAGGATGACCTACAGGTCCGTGCCCGTGAACATATACAGGAAGATGAATAACACGCTTGCGCTCGGCGTGCTCACGGTGGGCGTGCCTGCGGAGGTGAGCGGATGAAAGGCCAGACCAGCATGGCGGTCATAGTGATTGCCATGGTGATGCTCGTGTTCCTTGCCATCTTCATTCTCACGACTAGTGAGCCTGCCGGGAACGCCGTTGCCAAGGCCGAGTACAGAAAGCTCTACGCGACCAATATGCTGCTCTCGATTCTCAATACGGAGACTGTGGACTGCGGCTCCTTCTCAGACATGCTCAAGGCCGCACACTACGGCGGCGGGAAGTGCGATTGGGAAGAATTTGGAAAAAGGATAGGCGTGTACGTGCCTGAGATACTCCTCCTCTCAGGCCACCCGGAATACGACTGGCAGATAGTCTCTTCCCCCAAGGACTCCGACGGTGACGAGATGTCATGGGGAAACGAAAAGCTGAAGGATGAACCACGCGGACGCTGGGATGCAACGACCATGCTGACATTGGGCGGCACCATGCTGGATGTCAAGATATATATGAAAACCAAGTAATAATCTACTATGCATATTATGCGCAGGGGGCAGGCCGAATTCGCGCTCATTCTCGGGATAGTGATAATAGCGGCATTCGTTGCCGTCTTCGCATTCTCCGTGGCCCGGCCTCCCAGCGTCGACCAGAGCTTCCTCACAAACGAGCAGAAAGCCGTGGAGACGTACGTGCTCGACGCACTCGAGAAGTCATCGAAAAGGACGCTCACTGCAATCTATAAGCAGGGGGGGTACATAGACCCGGCAAACGAAGGTAATGCTGTCAGGTTCGTCGAGTTTGGAGGGGACATGGTGCCATACTGGCAGGTCTGCCAGAACACGTACATACCAACCGACGCAAAGATAACGGCCGACATAGAGAAGGGCGCAGGGGAAATGCTCTGGAGTATGCTGCCCGAAAAGACCGATATCGCCGGAAAGATAGTGGAGTTCCAAAGAGACTCGATAGAGGTAGAAGCCATCGTACACACGGACAAGGTATCGTTCACAGCGAAAGTCCCGTCGGCCATTGATGGCCAGCCGATGGATATACCATACAAAGTGGACGTCGACTCGAGGCTCGGAAGGATAATAGACTTCGCTGCGGACTTCTCCAACTTCCAGAAGAAGTACCGGGCACTCGACGGGAACCTCATGAAGCTCGTGGGAAGGTCGAACCCATATATTGACTGCTGGCTGCCGATAAGGAGCGTTTCTTCTGATGAAGGTGTATACACGCTCACATGGGAGAATGCGAGAACGTGCATGCAAGAACACATATCGTATACACTCGCGCATACGCGCATGTGGGAAGGGCCGCCACTGGAAGACGATTATCCAACGGAGTCCGGCCTCAAGTACGCATACATACCGCAGATAGAGAATGCCGCCGGGCAGTGGCTGCGGTATGATGACCTGAAGATAGATTTCTCTTACAGCGGAGCGGACACGCCGCTCAAGAGGACGAGCAACGAGTTCATGCTCGACTCGGACCCTGATTCCATCATTGTAGAGCCAACTCAAATAGTCATGTTTACCCTGCCAGGATATTACGACATAACGTATGACGTCTCGTTCCCGGCTGCCGTACTGGTCACGGACGACTTCATGGGAATACCGTTCAGGTTCATGACGTTCGTCAATATCAGAGGCAACTCAGCCAGGAAAAGTGACAACGTCGAAGAGGGTCTCGATTGTAGCATTGGCGACTTCGACGAAGAAGTCCAAAGCGATTACGTGCTGAGATGCGAGACCGGACTGTCAAAGGACGTCGACATAACAGTCACGAGGAAGGGAAGCGGCCAGAAGCTGCCGGGAGTGTACGTCTTCTTCGACGAGCTTTGCCTGCCCTGGACGACTGATGGCCAGGGGAAGATAAGCGGCACCAAGGCTCCCCAGATGAGCAATCCTAAGATAGACTTCTACGATGTGTCTTCATCCAGCTCGTACAGCGTCTGCATCGCGAATTCCGACAATCTCAATGGAATGCCAGTCTACATGCCGATAAGAGGAGACTTCACGATGAGGCTCTACAAGGTAGAGATAGCAAAGAGCGGGGGCAGATATACGATAACTGGCATAAAGCCCGTAAGCGTGATTTCGAGCACAGGTGAAAAAGTCGACGTCGAGATGGCAAGGCAGCAGAGCGGAGGCTGCCCGCCGCCTGAGGAGGGCTCATTATACGCTTTCAAGAACTACTATTACAAGAATGCCGGCGGGGGAAACATAATAGTCGTGCTCAACAGCCGGGGAGTGATAGACGAGGCCTCTTACGAGGAGTCGACGGCAGGCCTGCCTGACAACAACGTGAGGTTCGAGGTCGAGGACACGTATGACGTGAAGGTTGCGGTGCAGGATTACGGCTCTGTCACGCGCAGTGGCATGGTGCTCCAATACGGAGTCTACGGCCAGGGTGCCGGTAAGAACATAATTTATGTTTATGCGCCAAAGATTGTATTTGGAGTCTACACCGACACCGACGAGGTGAAGCTGGCAGAGCTGTACAAAAAGTGCAAACTGCCTCCGCTCTCGGAGAGCAACCTGCTGGCGTACGACCAAGCGTACAACCCCTCGAATTCGCTCAGCAAGGGAGTAATAGGATGCTGGTACCAATGAAAAAAATAATGGTATATCTGCAGCTCATAGCGGCCTTCTGCGCGGTCCTGATACTGAGCATTCCCGTCACCTCGGCCATGAGCATCAGGGTGTTCATGCCAGGCTCGCAGTCGCCTGAACAGGAAACATCATACGACGTCCCGTCCAAGATAGAGAAGTCCGTAAGCGTCGAGCACGAGCAAAACGACGTGAGGTGGGAGAACGTCTGGGTGAAGCTCAGCGTGATTGGAAAGGACCTGGATTACGAGATAACCAAGATTTATCTCTACCTGTGCAAGGACAAGGGACCGGCCGAGTGCTCCTCGGGGATGCCCATAGAGGCCGGAAACTACCTTTCAGGAGAGAAGGCGTCGTTCAAGTGGGGAAACGACATATCCGCAAAGGGTGTCGCAAACTTCATGACCCTCGTCGAGATGAAGCATGGAAGCAAAACCATATGGGTGGGCTTCTTCGACACGATAGAAAGGAAGGACACCGTAACCTTCAACGTCGTCGAAAGGAACCTTGAAAACATCGACGTTTACGCAAAGAGCGCTGTGAACTCGCTTTGGGTGAAGAACTACATAGACGAATACATGATGGCCCCGGCCGAGTGGATAGACAAGGCCGTCCTCGGGGGAAAGGACGCCTTCTACACGCTCTCTGCCAACAAGACCGGGCTCGACCTTGCAAAGCTTTCTTCTTCCTCTACTGCGGGTTCCGAGGTGAGCGCGTTTTCCAAGGAGTACACGTTCATATTTGGTAAAGACGTGACGGCTTACCCGTTCACGTTCTTCCTTGCCCCGCCGGTATCGTGCCAAGACACGCAGTGCGACCTTATCCTTGGCGAAACGCCGTCAAACTGCTGTCTGGACTGTGGATGTCCCCTTGAAAGCCAAGACTGCACGACCAATGTGGGCAATCCGGACGGGCTCTGCCACACGTGCGGCGATGAGATAAAGGATGTGGTGGAGAACTCCACGAACTGCTGCGCGGACATCGGGTGCACCGACGGAAGATACTGCGACCTCACGATAAAGCCTCCATATGGCAAGTGCGTCAACGCGAACTGCGGGCAGAAGGGATGCGAGGAGACCGAGAACTCCGCGAACTGCGCAAAGGACTGTTATGCGACCCTCAGGAAGAGGTGTAATGAATCGTATGGCGACAATTCATACTACTACAGTCCCTCACTTAAGGACTGCGTGAAGGCGGAGTGCGGGAATGACGCATGCGAGCCGCTGGGCGGCGAAACCTTCGAGGTGTGCTGCATGGATTCTGCCACATCGGATTCCTGCCAGTGCCCGGCTGGCAATTACTGCAATACTGAAACGGATGAAGCCGGTGGAACCTGCATGCCCTCAAACTGTGACAATGAAAAATGCGAATTCGACGAGGCCAGAGGCAAGGCCAATGCCTGCTGCCTTGACTGCGACGACTGCGCGTCCGGCATGACGTGCGACGACAACGTCTGCCACGACTGCGGGAACGGCAATGTGGAAGGGGGACTGGACGGACCGGAGACAGAGACAACCTGCTGCCATGACACCGGATGCTCGACTTCCGGGGACTACTGCGGCGAAAGCGGCTCATGCAGGCATTCGTCCATGATGCACATGAACGTCATGCTCTCACCTTCGGCGCCTGCCGACTCATCTTTGGCGTATGCCGACTGCAATCAGGAGGATCCGGCCGCTTCCATAAAGGCCATAATAAGCCTTGCCGACAGGCCGGAGAAGTTCGGTAAGTTCACGTCGGCAAGCTACGAAATCAAAGACACCGGCGTGCAGAAGCAGATGAGCTGCACCGAGAGCAGCGTCTACTACGAATGCAGCATACCCCTCACGGGAAGCGACATATTCCCCGGTTGTTTCGGGGCGGTTGAGGAGAAGGACGTCGAAATCACCGCCTCATTCACTTATTATCCAAACGTCACCTCAAAATCCACGGCTACGGCGTCGCTTTCAGAGGACGTCACGATAGACGTGAAAAACGCAAGGGATAAGACGTGCATCCCTGATGGCGAGTGCGACGCCAGCTACGACGAGAACCAGGGCAACTGCTGCTACGACTGCGGCTGCCCGTCAGATGGGTTCTGCGTCGCGGGCACGTGCTCGGCAGCGTCTTCCATAACGATTGATGCGCATGACGCGGAGGGAATCCCGGACTGCAGGACGGGAACGGACAAGGTGACGTTCAGTGCAAACGTTGTCGCAAAGCCGGATTCCGGTGACGAGGAATTCTCCTTTAAGCCTAGGAGCTACCTGGTGAACTACAACTACGTAAAGGATGGTGTCACCGTGAAGAGGACAGGAACCGCTACAAACCTCACAGGACTCGAGTGCACGTCGGAAGAGACCCTCGATAGTGACGTGCTCACCGGAAAGATAGACTGCGTGATTCCTATTTCCGTGTTCCCGCTGTGCCAGTACGGCACGGGCGAGATGGGCTCTGAGCAGCAGGCGCAGATGGAGCTTTCCGTCGCCGTCTTTGGCGGCGGCCTGAAGGATGAGTACAGCAACGGCCTGCGCGTCTCCGACACGTTCAACGTCAAATACAAGAAGGGCCTGCCCAAATGCGACGGCGAGAGCGAATGCCTCGTTGAAGACGGCGAGACCGAGACTACCTGCTGCAAGGACTGCGGCTGCGCGGACTCCGCGTCCACATGCGCAGATGCGACAGAGTCGTCCCCATGCACAGAGAGCGGCTACGCGAAGAGGTTCTGCTCCGCCGACACGGGAGCGTGTGATGACGAGGGTAACATCAAGCTCATCCTCAAGATGGATGAATCAGAGCTGGACTGCTCGGACCCGGACGAATTCGTCACGTTCACGGCATCCCTCGCGTCTGTTCCCATTGGCCTGGAGAGTCCTGCCTTCAGCGATATGAAACTCCACGTCACTTGGACAGACGCCTCCGGTAACCCGGCAAGCTATGATTCCTACCCGGGCTATACTGGGAGTACTGCGGTCTGTGAAGAGGGTGATGGAAAGCATGAAATCAACTGCAAGATAAAAATGTCATCCTTCAATCCCTGCTGGGACACCGGAGAAAAGACTGCGACGCTGAGCGCGACCGTTTCGTACGATGAGAAGATCGACGAAGAGGAAAGGGATGTGGACCTTGCATCCGGACCCGTAAGCTTCAGTGTCGTGACGGCTATGGGCAGGCCGTGCAACCAGAAAAGTGGCTGCCAGACGGGCATAGGGGAGCTCATGGACGTCTGCTGCACGGATTGCGGCTGCTCCCTTGATGCGGACGGCACCAGCGAAAGGGTGTGCGCAAGGCTGTTCGAGGGCACGGCAAAGTATGGGTGTGAGAAGAAGAGCGACGTTACGATGACCATAACCGATTATTCGGAAGAGGTCGACTGTTCTGGCTCCGGAAGCAACAACGACCTCCTGATAGAGCTGACGATAGACAACGTCCCCTACAACAACGAGGGCATAGAGTGGTACGTGACTATGGACAAGGACCGCGACGGGACTCCTGAAACGTACGACGTACTGGATTGCGAAGATGGGGGAGCGGGCTATGAGAACACGTACACGTGCGAGACTTCGACCGCCGAGTTCCCGGAGCTGTGCTACCACGTATGCCCGGCCGGGGGATGCCTAGGGGTCATACCAGACAAGGAGTGGGACATCACGCTCAATGGCACCATATACCACTTCGAACCTTCCGGTGGGGAGCCAATAGGTGACATAGCCATATCCGCACCCATGCACGTAAAAGCCGTTGACCTGCTGCCATCGTGCAGCACGTATGGGGGCAGCAGGGTGTGCGAGGCTGGGTATGGGGAGACCAGCGACACGTGCTGCGCGGACTGTAGATGCCCGGGGGGTAAGGTCTGCACAGTCAACGGCTGCAAGGCTGAGGCCGAGATAACTCTGACGATAACTCCCAACCCGAAGACGCTCAGCTGCACCCAGACCATAGCCAAGTACAATCAGGACAACTTCAAGCCCGAGCTGTACGAGTGCAAGTTCGTGGACACCGACGACTCCAGGAGACTAGCTGCCGACCTGAGGGATGACCTCTTCCTAAACGTGAAGATAGAGAACATGCCAGTAAACCTGGATATTGGGAATATCCTCTCAGCCGACCAGCCGGACGTGTATTATCTGATGAGCGGGAGCACTACGAAGTACCGCGACGTGGTGCTGGAAAAGGACGGTGCCCAGCTGAAGCTTCGCATAATGCCCAAGTCCCTGACGGGTGAGGTAAAGGAAGTTGAAAACCTGCAGAACATGAAGATGGAAATACACATAAACATGTTTGCAAAGGACAATAGCGTTGCGGGTTCCGGCGGAAAGATGCTTGAGCTTTCAAGAACCATAGCACTAAAAATAAACAGGATAGAGGACGAGGACCTCACGTCGGCGGATGAGAACCTCAAGAAGATAAGGAATACCATATATTACGGCATCCTGCCCATGGCTACTGTAACGGCCGCACTCGGCCTGTGCCAGGGATGCAGTCCTGCAGACCCGAAAAAAGCTGGGATTTCGGCTCTGCTGACGACAGAGCTTGCTGCCATCGCAATCGGGGCTTTTGCATTGTACAAAGTGCTTGGGAAGGGTGAAACCACGTGGACCACCATCGGAATCCTGGGCGGGGCTTACGCAATGGGCCTTGCTACTGGCATAATAATAAGAGCGATACCACCCACCCCCGCCACTCCCGTCAACCCCTGCGTACCTATACTAGTCGCCATAGACGCGCCCACCACAGCTGCTGCGATTCTCACCGGACTCATCCTTGGCATCCTTTTGCTGCACATATCCAACCT
>JAZDJY010000007.1:0-5013 GCA_043803615.1 Candidatus Aenigmatarchaeota archaeon
TCCTCTCGTCGAGGCAATACGGACACTTCATGCTTACCTGCTCCCGGCCACAGCCGCAGCTGCGTCCTGTAATCTTCAAAATGCCACTGGAATGTGACAAAACACAATATATTGTGTTCCTGAAACCCTGGCTAATACAATTTTAGTGGACCGGGACTATATAAACATTTCCGTATTCCGAAATATACTATCGGAAATATCGTCGGGAAAATGCCCTTTGCGGGAACCAAAAAATGGGACGCAATGGGGCGCCATCCTACTTCAGCCTCACGGCCTCGAGGTTCTTCGGGGCCATGGTCTCGCACTTGAATATCTTGTGGGCGTCGCGCGCGAACTCCGCGCACCTGCTGCTCTCGCCGTGGTTGACCAGTATCCGCTCCAGCCTTCCCGGGAGGTTATAGATGTAGCTTACGAGCTGTTTTCTGTCGGAGTGGCCCGAAAGGCCGTGGACGGTGAAGACTTCCATGTTTATCTCTATCGCCCGGGTCTTTCCGCCCTCCTTAGAGAGCGGTATGTCCTTCCAGCCCTTCTGTATCCTCCTCCCAAGCGTCCCCTCGGCCTGGTAGCCGACGAATATCAGCATGTTCTTCTTGTCCGGCGCCAGCGCCTTGAAGTACTCGACCGCCGGGCCGCCTATGAGCATCCCGGATGTCGCTATTATCACGCCGGGCTCGGTGGAGTCCAGTATCTTGTTCCTCTCCTTTGGGACCACCCTCTTGAATATGTCGGCGATGAACGGGTTCTGCCCACGGTGGAATATGTCCTTCTGCAGGTACTTACTCAGGTACTCCGGATAGGCCGTGTGTATGGCTGTAGAGTCCCAGAGCATGCCCTCCATCCAGACCGGGTACTTGAAGCCGTTACCGGCAAGCGTCACCATCACTTCCTGGGCCCTTCCCACGGCAAAAGATGGGATGAGGACTTTGCCTCCCCTCTCCATGACCTTGTTTATGGCGTCCATGAACTCGGCCTCTGTCTCCCTCCTGCCGGGCATGATGTTATCGGATGCGCCGTAGGTGGACTCTATCATGAGGGTCTCTATGCGCTGGAACCTTGTCGACGCCGGATCCAGCAGCCTGCTCGGACCGAACTTTATGTCGCCCGTGTAGAGGATGTTGTGCAGGCCGTCGCCTATGTGCAGGTGCACGAGCGACGAGCCGAGGAGGTGGCCTGAGGGCTCAAGCGTCAGCCTTATGTCTGTTGCTATGTCCGTCGCCTCGCCGTACTCGAGGGCTATCGTGTGCTTCACGGCCTTCTCGACGGCCTTCTTCGTGTACCAGACGGTCTTTCCCTCCCTCTGGCACACGTCGACGTAGTCGAGGCAGAGCAGGACCATGGTGTCCCTCGTGGGCGCCGTGCAGTAGAGCGGGCCTTCGTATCCATTATCGTAAAGCCATGGTATGAAGCCGCAGTGGTCCAGGTGGCTGTGGGAGAGGACGACCGCGTCTATCTTGTTCATGTCAAAGTCCGGGGAATCCGTGTACGGATGCTCGTCGGATCCGACGTCGACGCCGAAGTCGAGGAGAACGTTTGAGTTGGAAGTCTGCAGCATTATGCTGCTCCTTCCGACCTGCCTTCCTCCCCCGAGGTATGAAAGCCTTATCCATTCCTTCTCCTTTGGGACCTTGGGCGGGGAGTTTATCTTCTGGCCGATCTTGTTGAGGAACACCTTCCTATAAGGTATCTCGCTGTGCAGGAGATTCCTTACGGCCCTGACTATGTCGGAATCTATCGCGGGAGCCCTCTCTATCTGCGGGAGCCAGCACGTCTCGCTCTTTATCCTCCTGAAGGTCTCGCCGCCCTTGCCTATCACGAGGCCGGGCTTTGAGGACTCGATGACGACTTTACCCAGCTCGGGCTCGAAGTAGATGGCCTTTATCTCGGCCTCCTTTGGCACGATGTCCTCTATTATCTTCTTGGCCTTCTCGGCCTCCATCGTTATGCTCTGGTCCGGCCTTATCTCTATCCTCTTCTTGACGCTGGAAACTATGGCCCTGACGGTCTCATCGCTCCTCTTGAAGAACTCCACGTTCTTCGTGTAGAGGATCATCTCGGAGCCCTCGAACTTGGCCTCCGTTATCTGCGCGTCCTTTGGTAGATTAGCCTCTAAATCCTTAAGTAAACTCAAATTACCACCATTCTAAAAACCGGTAAACGGTGTTGAAATCGTAATGTTCAGGCTGCAATCTTCCTGACTTCGTCGTCGTTGACCTTCTTGTATCCGGACTTGCTTATCACGACTGCGTCTATGCCGCTGCCGCCGGACGCTATGTCCCTCTTGGTCGCCGCCCTGACCGCCCTCACTGCAAGCCTCACGGCCTCGTCTGCCGATATCCCTTCCTTGAACTCGTTTTCCAGCACGCCGAATGCTACCGGGGAGCCGGAACCCGTGGAGAAGTACTTCTCCGGCATCACTGAACCGTCAGGCGAAAGCGTGTAGAGCTCGGGCTTGGTGTCGTACCCGGCGACGACGAGCTGCACTATGTAAGGATAATACCTTCTCGAGTACAGGATGTTTGCCATGAGGGTCGAGGAGGACTCTATGGACATGTTCTTCCCTTCCTGGAGGGAGTAGAGCTTGAGCTCGGCCTTTATGTACCTTATGATGGCCTGCGCGTCGCCGACGACGCCTGCAATCGTCACCCCGAGCTTATCGTCCAGCTGGTGTATCTTCTCCGCGTCCTGGCTTGCGACGAGATAGCCCATCGTGGCTTTTCGCTCCGCTGCGAGGATTACCGCGTCCTTGGCTATTATGCCTACCGTGGTAGTCCCAGTCTTCATGTGCTTCTCTATTTCATGGTGTTCCATCATAAGAACCAGCGTTCCTTGGTTGATAGATTAATTTATCGGGCAGTGATATATAAATCTTCCTCCGCCCGTCCCGGTCCTCGTCCAGGCCGTTTCACGTCCTTAGCGTGACCGCGCCTTTCGTGGCGGAGACGAAGTTGTGGACGAGCTCGGCAAGCGAGTTCAGTATGCCCTGCGCCTCACCCATCTCGACCTTTATCGTTGCGGGCTCCAGTATCTCCACGCTTGAGGGCGCGTAGTTGAGTATGAGGTAGACGAGGTCTTCGAACCTCCTTGCTATGAGCTCTATCTCGACGACCTTGGAAAAGGCCGGCGAGCCCTTCCTGAACGGGTTCTCGGCCTTCTCGGACTTCTTGAAGTCCTTCTTGTAGATGATGGAGTCCTGCTCCTTTTCCATCTCCGCGACGTGCTTCTTCAGGCTGCCTTCGGCTGCCTCCTCGGTCACGGCCAGCACCTCTATTGCCACCCATGCCCTTATCCAGCCGTCCTTCATCCTTGCGTTCACTGTATCCATGATGTCTTTTGCCATTCCAAGACCTCTCGGGTTTGTATAACAATGATTTCTGTCGACTCCTTATATATCAGATTAAAATTATTTATATGGACGCAAAAAGCCTGTTTCTGGTCACAGTCTTCATCGCCTTCCTTTCTTTCAGCCAGTGCCTGATGCACCAGGCTTCCGCGCAGCAGTTCCCGGACTACCAGGACGACTACGTGAACGACTTCGCAGGCATCTTCACCGGGGAGCAGGCATCATACCTGCGCTCCGTACTTACGCAGGTGCGGGAGAACACGACGGCCCAGGTCGTCATAGTAACAGTGGATACGGTGGCGCCGCTTGAGCCTTCCCAGTACGCGACCGAGCTCTTCACCAGGTGGGGCATCGGAAAGGAGGACCAGGACAACGGCCTCCTGATACTCTACGCAAAAGAGGAGGGTAAGATTTGGGTCACGACGGGCTATGGCATGGAGGGGCTGCTGCCGGATTCTAAGATTGGGAGGATGCTGGACGACTACTACGTGCCGGAGAGGGACGCGGGAAACGTCACGCTGGGCATAGTCAGGTTCACCGAGGAGGTCGCGACTCTCATCAACGAGAACCCGGAATGGGACGGCGCTTCCGGCACCGGGTTTCCGGACGACCTGCCGCCGGTCCTTTACCTGTTCATACCCATCCTTGCCATCTTCATGATCTCCCCGCTCACCTTCATACTGGTGATTTTCGGGCTCATCGTGGTCGTGGCGCGCAGATTCGGGCCCAGGTGCGAAAAAGACGGCGCGAGGATGAAATCCGTGGGCTCTGAAGGCTCCTACACAGTGTACGAGTGTCCCGTCTGCCATGCGAGGAAGAAAAAGAGGCGTGCCAGCAGCTACGCGTACGCGGGAGGCTTTGCCGGAGGCGGCTTCGGCGGCGGGGGCTTCGGGGGAGGCGGCTTCGGCGGCGGCGGAACCGGCGGCGGAGGGGCGGGAAGGTAAGGCTTTTAAGGCAACGATGGAATGATAAGTATGGCACTCTCAAAGCCCATGATAGCGCTCATCGTCGTGGCAGTCGTTGCCATATCACTCGTCCTCATGGTCGTGGGCCTGTACAACAACTTCGTCGTGCTGGACCAGAACGTCCTTGCCAAGTGGAGCGAGGTTGAAAACCAGTACCAGAGGCAGGCGGACCTCATACCCAACCTCGTTTCCACGGTGTCCAGCGCTGTCGGCGTCGAGACGAAGTTCGTCACGGACGTCACGGCGGCGAGGTCCAAGTGGCAGGAGTCAGAAACGCTCTTCGACAAGGACACGGCCGGCGTCCAGATGAGCAACGGGATAACCGCGCTAGTGAACGCCGTTGCAACAGCCGAGAACTACCCAGTCCTCCAGGCGAACAAGCAGTACGTGGCGCTCACGGATGAGCTTTCCGGCACCCAGAACAGGATAGCGGTCGCAAGGGGAAGGTACATAGAGTCCATACAGTCGTACAACACCGCAACCAGGACGTTCCCGGGCAACATGCTTTCGGGGATGTTTGGCTTCACGGCAAAGGAATACTACCAGGCAGAGCTCAGCTCGATGGAGACGCCGTCCCTGGGCAGCGGGGAATTGCCTTCTTAGAATCGATAGAGAAGCACAGCGAGTTGGCGTGAGTCTCAAGCTTTCATCCATTTCCTGCCGGAGATGGGCACTTTAATCCCGCAGTTCTCGCACTTCTCCCGCATG
>JAZDJY010000008.1:0-11725 GCA_043803615.1 Candidatus Aenigmatarchaeota archaeon
TCTGCCATGTTGCCGCAGTGCTTTATGTAGCCTGCCATGAACCGCCCGGTCCTTCCCTTGCTTCCGCCCAGCTTGCCGCTGATTATTATCTCCGCGCCAAGGGCCCCTGCGTCCATTATCCTCTTGAGCGAGACGTTCCCTATCTTCTTGAAGTTGAAACCCCTCTCAAGCGAGCCCTTTATCTGCTTTGCCACTATCTTTGCGTCCAGGTCGGGGTGCGCGATGGATTTCACGTCCAGCTGCGGATTGTCCAGCTCGAACTTCTCCTTGAGCATGTCGCTCATCCTGTTTATCTTGCTGCCGCTCCTTCCTATGACTCTTCCGGGCTTGTGCGTGTAGATGATGATCTTTATGCCAAGAGGCGTCCTCTGCAGCTCTATGTCCGAGAAGTCGGTCGATGGGAAGTTCTCCTTTATGAAATCCTCTATCGACGTCTCCTTTATGCTCTGCTTGACAAAGTAGCTTCCGAGTCCCATGACAATCACTTCTCCTGGAGGACCACCTGGATGTGGGTGACCTTCCTCTTCTGCCTTCTCAGCTTGAATCTCCTGGGCCTGTACAGGGAGAATCCCTGATGGGCCGATGCATTCACTATGAGCCTGTCGTTCTTGAGCCCCTTGACCTCGGCGTTGTTCTCTGCCGAGTTGAGCAGCGAAAGAATCTCGGTCGTGGCGTTCGTGTAGTACCTTCCCTTGAGGCTGTCGGTCCGGTCCACGAGCCTCTGCAGGAGAGCCTTGGCCTTGGGGAGCGACTTCCCGCGTATCTGCCCGCATATGAGCTCGCTGTTCTTGGTCGAGACCCTAAGGCCCCTCCCATAGACACTCACGTTCCTGTTGCCTCCCGGGTTGAAAGCGTACTTCAGCATGTAAGACACCTCACTTCAGCGGGACGAACTTGGACGACTTCGTCGCGCCGAAACCGGGCGATGAGTGCTTGACCGGCTTCCTCGTGAGCGCGAATTCGCCAAGCCTGTGCCCGAGCATGTTCTCCTTTATCTCAATGGTCGCATACTCCTTGCCGTTGTAAAGGCCAATCTTCTTTCCCACCATCTCGGGTATCACGACCATCTCCCTGCAGTGCGCCTTGTGGAACTTGGCCGGGCCCTTCCTCATGTCCTCGAGAAGCTTCTTTTCGACAGGCGTGAATCCCCTCTTGAGGGAACGCCTCGCCCTGCTTGAAACGAGCCTGCTGAAATCCTCAAGGCTCATCTTATCCAGATCTTCGCGGCTTTTTCCCTTGTATGCGAATTTTGCCATAATAATCAATCCGGCCCTTATATAAATTACTATCTCTTCCTGCCGGTCCTCCTCGCCGCGATGCTGCCCACCTTCCTGCCCGGTGGCGCGTTCCTGGAAACCGTCTTTGGCCCGTTGACGCCGCTGTAAGAGCCGCCGAACGGATGGTCGACAGCGTTCATGCAGTTTGCCGACGTTATCGGGTAGAGCCTGCCCTTCCTGTGCATGGCCCTCCACTTGCTGCCGGCCCTGACCCAGGGCTTTTCGCCCCTGCCGCCGCCGGCAGGAACTCCGACTATGGCCCTGCAGAGCGGGTTAAAAGCCCTGGTCTTCCTGCTCGGGAACACGACTATGCATGCCTTGTCGTCCTTTGAAACAATTGACGCAAAAGAGCCCCCAGACCTGCAGAAGACCGGGCCGGAATTGGGGACGCACTCTATCGCGAATATCGGCCTTGCCTCGGGTATCTCGGAAAGCGGCACCACCATGCCGTCGATCCTGTCGTTGACGGACAGGCCCTCCCTTGCCGGGACGTGCCCCTTCTTGCCGTCATCGTACTCTATGAGCGCGACCGGGACCATCCTGCCGCGGTCCTGGAATATTTCCTTCACCCTCCCGGCACAGCTGCCGAACTGGAGCTTGACCCTATAGTTCCTCTCCCTGACCCTGTAGGTCGGGGTGCCCCTTCCCCTCCGCTGCGATATTATCCTCTTTCCCATGGATCACACCAAAAACATCAAACCATGCCAAGCCTCGAGGCTATCTCCCCTGCCGGCGTCTCTTTCGAAAGCGTCGCATAGGCCTTCTTGACGCCCGCAGACGTTATCACGGTCCGGACCCTGACGACCTTCACCCCAAAGAGGTTCTCGATTGCCTCCTTTATCTCCTTCTTGTCGGCCTCCCTTCGGACGATGAAGGTGAGCTTGTTCTGGAACTCGACCATGTTCATGCTCTTTTCGGCAAGGTGGGGGTGGACTATGACCTTCCAGGGGTCCCTTGGCGCATGCACAGACTTTCCAGTAGGCTTTCCCTTTGCCGCAGAAGCCGATTTCGGGGAATTGGACTCCTTTTTATGTTCCTTCCCCTTATCCTTGGCTTTTACGGCAGCCTTCATTTCCTGAGGCGCCTTTTTTGCCATTTCCATTCACTATCTGTCGATTGCCTGGTTTGTTAACCTATGTATTATGCCTTTCAATTTATAAATGAAAGTATTTATAGCTTGCGGCCGCTCAGTACTTCAGCCTCGCATACTTGAGTTTCCTTTCGTGGTCAGAGGGGTCGTTGCTCTTCCTTATCGCCTCGCGCCACTGGTTCTTCAGCATGTCCGGCATCTCGCCCGTGCCGACGTGCCCGCCGCCCATATCGGGCAGCCTGAAAGCAGACGGCAGCTGCACGCTCATCGTCGTGTCGCGCATGCTCCTGTCGTCGAAGCTTGTGACGTCGCCCTGGCCGAGCAGCAGGAAGGGGTCCTTCTCGCCCGTGTAGGTCTTCCAGGGCATGACATGGCCACTGTCTATGCCGGTCCTGCACACGGCGTACATGGGGCCGCCAGAGCCCGGGACTATGCTCACGGCATAAGGCCCTTTCTCGAACCTCAGGGCGATGTCGCCTCCAAGCTCAAGGCACCTGCCCTCGGGGGAGAAGTGGTCGCCTACCGGGAGGTAGTCGTTTCGCAGGAGTATCCTCCTCATGGCCTCGAATACGCCAAGCTTCGCCCGCATCTCGTCTGCGTCGGCGCCCTTCCTGGGCCCCTGCCCCACGACCTCCCTTTTTATCCCGCCCCGCCTTATCTCCTCCCTCATCGCCTTGCTATATATCTCCGGGAGCTGGTACAGCCTCCTGTCTATGCCGAAGTGCAGGTTCTCCTGGCCTCCTATGCAGTAGTAGGACATCAGGGCGTCGTACTCCAGGGCCGCAAGGCTCCTGTCCGCCGGGACGAAGACGCCCGAAGGGTTCCTCACGTAGTTTTCCGTGAAAGCGAACGGGAAGAATACCTCCTTTCCCCTGTGGCTGCCCTTGATCTCCAGATGCCTTCCGTCATCGGGATTTTCCAGCCTGCTTTTGAGCTCGTGGGCCATGGCCGCCTGGTGCATGCACCTGTTGTAGGCATCTTTGCTACGCTTCTCCCTCCCAAAGCTGTGGTCGGGGCAGGCGCAGTTCATGAAATCCACGTTCATCCCGCCGCCGGCACCGGTGAACGGGCTTGAGACCTGCGTTATGTAGTAGTTGGACGAGATGCCTTTTGGCCTCCTCTTGGATTTCACGTGGGACGTGAGCATGTCCCCCTTGAGATACATGCGCTCTATGGCTTTGTTCGGAGTGGCCGAAAAAAGCGTATAGGCGTCGTTTTCCTTCCTGACGTCCGAGCGGAAAAGGCCGGCGATGTCCTCTTCGTAAAGCATCTCCTCGGGCCAGGGGAAGAGGGATTCGTAGGAGCGGCCCTCTTTTAACTCCCTGAAGTGCTCCTGCTTGTATTCCTGCGTTTGCGCTATGCGCCTCTTGAGCTCTGTCGGCTTCCTTATGAGCACGCCGCCCATTATGTCCCGAAGCGGGGATATGTAGAACTTCTTGCTGCCGTTTGAGTATACAAGGGAAAGGTCCCTTGGTACGTAGTCCAGGAATTCTGCGGCATCGCGGTAGTTCATGCTTAAAGCTGGGATGAAAGTTTTAAATCCAAAAGATGCTCTAGGAGGCCAGCTTCTCTACTTCCTCGACTGCGGACTTCGTCCACACGGCAAGCCTTCCCGCCTGCGTCCCGGGCGCAAGGATGCTCACGTTGAGCCCCTTCACGGTAGAGACGTCGACGCCGGGTATCGCGCCTGCGGCTTTTGATATCCCTTTGTCCTCGGAAACTATGAGCACCGGGCCCTTCTTCCGTATGGTCTTCCTGCCCCTGGTCTTACCCCTGCCAGCCCTCGTCTTCTTCCCGCTGCACCTTTCAAGTTCCTTTTCGAGGCCCAGCGCGTTGAGCGCCTCCACGACCTCCTTGCTCTTGCTGAGTTCCTGGAACTTGTCGTCCAGGACTAGCGGCAGATGCTTGACGTCGCCAAGCGCGTGTCCCCTCTTCTCGATAAGCTTCCTGTCGGCCGTGCAGGAGACTGCGGAAAGGAGCGCCATGAGCCTCTCCTTCTTGTTGATCTTCATGGTCCAGACCTTCTCGGCCTTAGGAGGATGGGCCTTCCTTCCCTTCACGACGCCCGGAGTGAACCTGGCCTTCCAGTGCATGAAGCCTGCAGCGGTTATCCTGTGCTTCCTTGCAATCTCCTTGTTCATCATGCTGCCGTAGATGCTTCTCTCACCGATGTACTTCGCAGAAGTCCTGTGGCCTGCGAGCGGGTCCGCGCCGTATGGCTGCCTCTTTTGCGCCTGCTCGGCAAGGACGGCCCTCTTTATGACGTCTGCCCTGTGGAGCCTTGAGAACGCCTTTGAGACCGTCATCTCGCCCTTTGCGCTTCCCTTCATGTCGTAAACCGGCACTTTCATGAGCATCACTCGAATCCAAACTTGATTCCACGATTCTAACTTGAAATTATATCGTCTTATTGGTATTTAAAAGCTTTTAAGCATTCCCGGCTGCGCACGGCGCATGGCGCGCTCCAGGCAGCGTTGACCTCTCCGTTGACCGCTTTTATATCTGATGACTCAAATACTAATTATGACCGTGACCTGGAAGACATACGAGGAGACCTTCCATGGCAGCAAGTGGGGCTACGTAGTGGTTGCCCTCGTGATAGTGATAGTCCTGTCGCTTCTGGGCTCCATCTTCTATCTTCTCGGCCAGGGCGTGAAGAAAGGCTTCGGGGCGGACCCTGCGACCATCGTCTTCTACGGCGGCGTGGGCGTGGGCATATTCGCACTGGGACTCTTAGTGGTCGTAAAACTCGGCATAGTCGCCGCGGCGACGGTTGCCGGCGGGCTTGCCATCATCCAGAAGTTCCTTGGGCTTTTCTGGACGCTTTTTACGAACCTGTACATCCTGCTCGTCGTGATAGCGCTTTCCGCGGTCCTCATCTTCGCGCTGTTCACGGTGGTCCAGAGCCAGATACAGATAAGCCTCGAAAGCCCCCTCGTGATAGCCGTGCTCGTCCTGCTCCTCGTGATGTTCTTTCCGCTCGCCATATTCCTGATAGACCAGTTCAGCTACGAGCACGAGTGAGAGAAAAGTCCGGAAAGCGAAAGCCTTAGACTTCTACTGAGCCTTTTACTGCTGGGGCTCGAGAGAGATTGCGTCAAGCGGCACGGGCTGCGGGGCAGCCTGGTGCGACCTCGTCGCCTTGCGCAGGATTATGAGCCTCTTCTTCGGGCCGGGAACCGTGCCTTCCAGGATGACGTAGCCCTTCGGCACGCCTCCGTAGCTTGAGAAGCCGCCTCTTGGCTGGATGCCGGAGTCGTCTATCTTCATTATCTTCTTGTTGTATTCGGTCCTGGTCTGGAAGCCCAGCTGCCCGGGCACCGCGACTGCGCCCGGTAGCACCCTTGCGGGGTGGTATGGGCCCAGCGTGCCGATGTGCCTCATCTTCGTCTTGTTCTTCCGCGACCTTATCTTGACGCCGAACCTCTTGACCGGGCCCTGGTATCCCTTGCCTGTCGTGACGGCCCGAACGTCTATCTTTTCTCCGGGAGAAAAGACGTCTGATGGCGTTATCTCGCTACCGAGCTTCTCTAGCGCGTAGGCCCACTGCTTCTCGACGTCGCCTGAGACCGGTATCTCAAAGACTTCGGGCTTCTTCTTGGAAAGCCCCGATTCAGAGGGCTTCGTGCAGACTATGATCCTCACTTCGGAAAGCTTGTCCAGCTTCTTTCCGGCAAGCTCCTTATTCATGTGGGGCTTCTTGGGGAGGGAAAGCTTCCTTCCGAGGTCCTTTGGGAGCTTCTCTGCCCAGACCGTTCCCTCGTTCACGAGGCCCGCGTGGTCCTTCGTGTACATCTTTATGCCGCACACGTGGAGCGGCGGGCAGTCTATGATGGTCGCCGCCTCGATGATGCGCTGCCCGTGGGTGGCTGAGCCCTTCTTTGCGTCGGTGTAGGAGATCTGGGTCATGCCTGCCTTGTAGCCGGCAAACGCCATCGGGGCTATCTTTTCCCCTGAGGGCTTGCCTGTGCTGCCAACGGAGGGGTATATCCTCCTTGCCCTCTTCTTCGGCCAGAATCCCCTGCTTCCCGAAACCGGCTTGTGCCCCTTTGACATTCATCCCACCCTGAAAATAAATCACCAGAACTTCTGGGATTTTATACTCTCCTGCCCCTCCTGCCGCCTGGCTTCCTCGTCGTGTCGTGCGGCAGCGGAGTAACATCATTAATCTTGCCTATCCGGAGGCCTGCCCTCACAAGGCCCCTTATCGCGGGCTGGGCACCTTCGCCTGGTATCTTCTTCCCATGGCCGCCGGGCGCCCTTATCCGCAGGTGTATGCCCGTTATGCCCTTCTCGAGTGCCTCCTCGGCCGCCCTCTTTGCTGCCCTGACCGCAGGGAACGCCTTGCCCTTGTCCTTGTCCCTGTCGGTCATCATGCCGCCCGTGACCCTCGAAATGGTCTCCGAGCCCGTTATGTCCGTTATGTGGATGATCGTGTTGTTCTCACTGGAGTAAATATGCGCGATGCCCCACTTCTCTTCCCTTGCCATCATTCACCACCCCTCGGAGGACCGCTGAACGTTATCTTTTCGTCCTCCTCCACCGGGACCAGGTACGCTGGGGACTTCACCTTCTTCCCCGCTATGCTCACGTGGCCGTGGGTTATGGACTGCCTGGCCTGCGGCGCGGTCGTCGCAAGGCCCTTCCTCCAGACTATGGTCTGAAGCCTCCTCTCGAACAGGTCCTTCACAGAAAGCGCAAGAACGTCGTCGAGCCCCTGGCCTTCCTTGAGAAGACCGAGTTTCACGAGCTTTCCGATGAGAGCGCCCATCTTCTTCTCGTCCTTCTTTGCGATGAGCTCCCTTGACCTCCTTCGGTAGTTCCTCAGTATCTCCTGGGCTATGAGTATCTCCCTTCTCCTGCGCAGGCCGTAGGTCCTCATGAGCGTCTTCCTGTCTGCAATCTCGTCGGAGTCCCACGACATCCTTGGATTCTGGTAGATTTTTCTTATCCTTCTCATGAGCATCACTTCTTGCCCTTCTTGTCAGACGACGGGGGGCCTTTTGCGGCCTTGGCCTTCACCCTGTTGACGCCGACAGCCTTGCCTGACTTCCTGAACGAGCTCCTGGTCCTCTGGCCTCTGACCGGGAGCCCTGCGGTGTGCCGGACTCCCTTGTAGCACTTGCTCTTTTTGAGCTCGTTTATGTCCATCTTGTGCGTGAGGTCCAGGTCTGCGGAAACTATGTGCCTGTCGGTGCCCTCTGCGGGGTCGCCCCTCCTGTTGAGCATCCACCTGGGCACGCCGTACTTGGAAGGGTTTTTGAGCATCCCCTCAATCGTTGCTATCTCCTCTGCGGAAAGCTCTCCCACCTTCTTGTTCCCAAGGCCGCTTACCTCGGAGATGGCCTTGCCCATCCCGAATCTCACGCCGCGAATGCCTGCTATCGCCCTCTTGAGGGGCTGGTCGCCGTTCAAATCCTTTCCCGCGACCCTGACTATCATGATGTGCTTACTCTGCTTGGGCTCTTTTGACTCCGCCTTTCCTTCCTTCTTCTGGGCGTGGGACTGCTTCCCCTCAGCCTCCTTTTCGTTGGCATTTTTCTTGGACATTTTACCCTCGCGGTTCTTACACATAATGAATGTCGTGACTTAAATATATGCCTACATACATACTTAAAAATTTATAAAGGCTTGGGAGCGGCGCGAAGGTCGTAAGAGCGTGAAACGTTTATTAGGAAATAAGAGTATTATTAGAAGAAAACGATTATTTTGGAAGGGGATTCCCATGGACATGAAGATACTTACGCTCATCGTGCTCGCAGCCGTGCTCGCGCAGGCAGCAGGAGCGTCGGCCCAGCAGACGTCGGACATCAGCATATACCTCAGCAAGCAGACGCCTTATCCTGCACAGCCCGGAGACATCGTGAGCATAGAGGTGACCATACAGAACAACGGGTCCTCGTCGCAGGGCCTGACGCTTGAGATAGACCCCTCAGAGCCCTTCACGCTGCTTCCAGGTGAAGAGAAGGTGAAGACCTTCTCGACCATCGGGGCGCTTTCCGTCGTGAGGCAGACGTACAGGCTGAAGGTCGCCGAGACCGCGCTTTCCTCGGACTACGACATCAAGTTCCTTTACAGGAGGCCGGGGTCGACGACCGACGTCATAAAGAACCTGGTGGTGGCGGTCAGCGGCGAGCCAAAGATAATCATAGAGGATGTCACCTCGGTTCCCGCGACCATAGAGCCGGGAAAGGAAGTCGAGCTCGACGTTCTGCTCAAGAACGTCGGGAGCGGCGAGGCCAGCACGATGGAGCTCTCCCTTGCCACCGAGGCGGACGCGACGACCGGGGAGATGCTCATAGTGCCAGTGCTTTCCGGCGGAAGCTTTTACATGGACAGCCTGCTTCCCGGTGAGGAGAAGGTGGCAAGGTTTAGGATGGACATAGACAACGATGCCGAGTACAAGAGCTACACGGCGACGCTTACCATGACGTACAAGGACGAGGGCGGCGAGACCCAGACCGTGACGAGCAACATAGGGATACCGGTCAAGGGAAGTCCCATCATAGAGATACTTAGCGCAAAGGTCGACGGCACCGACTTCAAGGTCGACATAGAGAACATAGGCACGGGCACGGCCAAGGCCCTGAAGATAGAGTTCGTGCAGGGCGGCGAGGTCAAGGACTCGGCCGTAGCAAGCGACCTGAAGCCGGCAAAGCAGAAGACCCTGCGGTTCACCGGGTTCAGCTACGGCAGCGCCATGGTGAACATATCGTACCTGGACGAGGGCAACGCGTTCTATAGCAAGGAGACGCCGCTCACCGTGAAGATGCCCTACACGACGGAAAGCAGCGGACCCGCGGACCTGACCGGGATTGTCGGGATACTGTTCATCGCGGCCGCGGCCGAAGGGTACTACATCTGGAGGCTCCGCAAGCGCCTAAAGAAGAGGTAGGCTCATGCGCTAGGGTGATGGCGATGGGCGAGCAACGATTCATCTTCGACCTGAAGGACATCTACAAAGTCTACAGCATGAAGGGAGTCGAGACGACGGCGCTCTGCGGCGTGGACCTCAAAGTGAAGAAGGGCGATTACGCTGCCATAGTCGGGCCCTCCGGTTCTGGCAAGTCCACACTCATGCACATAATGGGATGCCTGGACACCCCGACGAGGGGCCAACTCTTTCTCGACGGAAAAGACGTCTCGCGGATGGACGACGACGAGCTTGCAAGGGTGAGGCGGGAAAAGATAGGCTTCGTCTTCCAGGCATATAACCTCATCCCCGGCCTTACGGCCGCCGAGAACGTGGCCCTGCCCATGAGGTTTGCCGGCTACGGCAGGGGAGAGTCCATGAGGAAGGCGCGGGAGCTCCTGAAGAAGGTAGGCCTCGAAGACAGGGTAGAGCACAAGCCAAGCGAGATGTCCGGCGGCGAGCAGCAGAGGGTTGCCATCGCAAGGTCGCTTGTGAACGACCCCGAGGTCATAATGGCGGACGAGCCCACGGGAAACCTGGACAGCAAGACTGGGATAGAGATAATGGAGCTCATAGAGGACCTGCACAAGAAGACCGGGAAGACCGTGATAATAGTGACGCACGACCTGCGCATCGCAAAGAGGGCGAGCAGGCACATAAGGATGCTCGACGGGAAGGTCGCGAGCAGCCACTAAAGCCCGGCGCCGCCGGAGGCGGGGGGCCACAGGGAAGGGATGCTGATGATTGACATAGCGCTTAAGGAGCTTACTGCGCACAGGATGAGGACCGTCCTCACGGGACTGGGCATCTTCATAGCCATAACTGCCATCGTCTCGCTTGGCTCCATCTCGGCCGGGGTGAACAATCTCGTGACAACGACCACGAGCTCGGTTGGCTCCGACACCATATTCGTGATGAAGGCACTGGACCTCTCCCACATGAGCGGGCCGCCTGGGAGCCAGATGTCTGACCTTACGGCAGAGGACGTCGCGGCCATAGCCTCTCTTCCGGGCGTGAAGAGGGCCGTGCCCGTCATAACGCGGACCATTGGAGGCTTCACCGGAGTCCGCGGCATAAGCATAGATGATATCGACCTGCTCGGCAAACAGGACGTCGGCTTCAAGGAAGGCGGATGGCCGGAAAACGGGAATATGGAGGCGGCGCTCGGCTATATCGCCGCCAACACCATGGGCGTGGGGGTCGGCGACTACCTTGTACTCAATGGTAATGAAGTCCAGGTCACCGGCATATTCGAGGAGGGCTCCGGTGCGTTCGATCTCGTCGTGGTCATACCCTATGAAGCCGCAAACGACATATACAAGGCAGATGGCGGCGCGACCCAGGTCGTGGTGGAGCCCGACGATGTGTCTATTGTCAACGAGTTAAAACAGGCGATAGAGGGGGAGGTCGACGGCGTCACCGCCATGACGATGAAGGAGACGCTCAGCATGATGCAGGACATGACCGCAACACTCAACGTCATGACGTTTGGGATAGGGTTCATCGCGTCACTCGTCGCGGCGATTGGCATAATCATAACGATGTACACGTCCGTCGTCGAGAGGAGGAGGCAGATAGGCATAATGAAGGCGACGGGAGCGCTCGGGCGGGCCATCATGAAGCAGGTGCTCGAGGAGGCTGCCATCATCTCGGTTGCGGCAAGCCTCCTTGCGGTCCTTTCCTCGCTCTTCATGGTGGCGCTGCTCAACCAGGTGCTGCTCGGCGGGACGCAGATTGCAATAGTCACGCCCGGGCTTGCGGCAGGGGCAGTCGCCTACGGCATAGTGCTCACGCTGCTCTCGGCGCTCTACCCTGCGAGGATGGCCGTGAAGGTGGACCCCATAACGGCCATAAGGGAGGGATAGCATGGCAGGAACCGGCGGCTTTGACATGATGGTCGAGATGATGATGAGGGAGTTCCTCCGGCACAAGGTCAGGACGGCTCTCACCGCGCTCGGCGTGACGATTGGCATATTCCTCGTGGTCACGGTATCGTCCATCTCCGAGGGCGTGATGTACTACGTCAACGACCAGATATCCATAACGTCCGGACTCGTGACCGTGACGCAGGCCGACATCCCAAGGTACATGATGCAGGGCAGCGAGATAGACCAAAACCTCGTCGCCGACGTCGAGTCCCTCAGCGGGGTCGAAGCGGTGGCTCCCATACTCATGCAGACCGTGAGCGGAGTGTCGATAACCGGAACGGAGCCCGGAAGGGAGAACATCCTGCGCGGCGTCAACATAGCGGTGGCCGACGGGCGGGAGCTTTCTCCCGGGACAGACGAGATAATCATAGGGAAGAGCTACGCCCAAAATAACGACTACGGCGTGGGCGACAGGATAAAACTCAAGGAGAGGGAATTCGAGATAGTGGGAATACTCGAAGAGAGCGGCGACACCAACATAGACAACGCCGTCCACATGGACCTTGCGGTGCTGCAG
>JAZDJY010000009.1:0-4283 GCA_043803615.1 Candidatus Aenigmatarchaeota archaeon
ATGGCCCGGACCTGCATCTCGGCTATCTCGGGGTTTGTTATCAGGAGCCTTACGCCCCTGTGGCCGAGCATCGGGTTGAACTCCTTGAGCTCATCCACCTTGGCCCTGGCCTTCTCCACAGAGACGCCAATCGCCTGCGCCATGTGCTGCATCTCATGCTCCTCGGTTGGGAGGAACTCGTGCAGCGGCGGGTCGATGAGCCTTATCGTGACGGGCTTTCCGTTGAGCGCCATGAAGAGTCCCTCGAAGTCTCCCCTCTGGTGCGGTAGGAGCTCATTTAGCGCCGCCTTCCTCTGCTGCAGGCTTTCCGCCATTATCATCTTCCTCATGGAGGTGATGCGGTCGCCGTCGTAGAACATGCGCTCGGTCCTAGCAAGCCCGATGCCCTCGGCGCCGAACTTGACTGCGACCTGCGCATCCTTTGGGCTCTGTGCGTTGGTCTGGACGCCGAGCGTCCTTGCCTCGTCGGACCACTTCATGATGGTGCCAAAGTCCCCGCTCATCTCGGCGTCGACCGTAGGTATGGAGCCGGTGTAGACGAACCCTTCGGTGCCGTCCAGCGATATCACGTCGCCTCCCTTCACGGTCACGCCTCCGGCCACGAACACTTTCTTTTCATAGCTTATCCTGACGTCGCCTGCGCCCGCAACGCAGCACTTGCCCATCTGCCTTGCGACGACCGCCGCGTGGGAGGTCCTGCCGCCAAGCGACGTGAGCACGCCCTGCGCGACGTGCATGCCCTTGATGTCGTCGGGGCTGGTCTCTATCCTGACGAGGATGACCTTGTCGCCCTTTGCCGCCATATCCTCTGCGTCTTTAGCCGAGAACGCGACCTTTCCCACGGCCGCGCCGGGCCCCGCGTTGAGGCCCTTTGCGATGGGCTTTGCGCTCTTGAGCGCTTTTTGGTCGAACATCGGGTGGAGCAACTGGTCGAGCGATGCAGGCTCGATTCTCAGGAGCGCTTCCTCCTTTGTTATGAGCCCCTCCTTCACCATGTCGACTGCAATCTTCACTGCCGACCTTGCCGTCCTCTTGCCGTTCCTGGTCTGCAGCATGAAGAGCCTGCCCCGTTCAATCGTGAACTCTATGTCCTGCATGTCGCGGTAGTGCTTCTCGAGCTTCTCGCGGATGCCCACGAGTTGGGTGTATGTCTTTTTGTCATCCTTCTGAAGGTCCGATATCGGGTGCGGCGTCCTGATGCCCGCGACGACGTCCTCTCCCTGGGCGTTCATGAGGTACTCGCCGTAGAACTTGTCCTCGCCGGTTGCCGGGTCCCTCGTGAATGCGACTCCCGTCCCGGAGTCGTTGCCCATGTTTCCGAAGACCATGGACTGGACGTTGACCGCCGTGCCGATGTCGTGTCGGATGTTGTTGAGCCTCCTGTAGGTTATGGCCCTGTCGTTGTTCCAGGACTTAAAGACCGCGTCTATCGAAAGCTTCAGCTGCTCGCGCGGCTCCTGGGGGAAGTCCCTTCCCTTCTTCTTGCGTATGAGCGCCTTGTAGCTTGAAACTATGTCGCGAAGCTCGGATGCGGAAAGGTCCGTGTCCATCCTGCCCTTCTTCTTCTCGTTGAGCACGTGCTCGAAATCGTGGTGCTCAAGGCCCAGGACGACATTTCCGAACATCTGCAGGAACCTCCTGTAGGCGTCCCAGGCGAACCGCTCGTTACCCGTGCTCTTCGCAAGCCCCTGCACGGCCTTGTCGTTCATGCCCAGGTTGAGGATGGTGTCCATCATGCCTGGCATCGAAAATGCCGAGCCGGACCTGACCGAGACGAGGAGCGGGTTATCGTTGTCCCCGAACCTCTTTTTCATGGCCTTCTCCAGCCTTTCGATGTTTGCGTCCACCTGCCCGCTGAGGCCGGCCGGCCAATTACCGGTCCTGATTGCCTCCATGCAGACGTGCGTCGTTATCGTGAAACCCGGGGGCACCGGCAGGCCGATCTTGGTCATCTCGCCGAGGTTTGCCCCCTTGCCTCCCAGAAGAAACTTGTCCTTTGTGTCTCCTTCTCCGAAGAAGTACACGAGCTTTTCGGATTTTCCTGCCATATCGCAAACCACCCTCTGTTTTCAACTTAGCGTTACTTAGCAAATCAGTTCCTGCGGCTAAGATGTTCTATTAATTAAGCCACGTATTTAAATAAAAAATCCCGGGGAATTCTAAAATCCGCACTGGTGAATTTAAAGTTTTCTGCCGATTATATTTCCTATTGAATATTCTGTGGTTTCATGAAAAGGAAAATGATGACAGACGACGGTCCGGAACTCGCGGATTCGTTCGAGGTCGCAACGAAGCTAGTGGGGTTCTCAAGGTATGGGGATGAATACTCCGTGGAGAGGCTCGACGGGAACGGCACCATAAGGATAACGCTCGGAAACACCGTGATGGAAACGAGTCCGGAAATGCCCGGCTACGCCGTGAGGCCTAGCATTTCGAACAGGGCGAGAAAAGACCTCCGCATGAGGAAATCCGACGGGCTGCCGTTCCTCGAGCTCACGGAGGCACTGGAGGTCGCCGAACTTGCGCACGAGCACACGCTTTATCCAAAGGATGCGGCAGCCTACGGGAACCTCATCGGCGTGCTGTCCAGGTACCTGGCACGGAAAGGCCCGGACGGCAATGGCGCCGACGGTAGTGGCCTCGACGGCACTAATTTTTATCAGTGAGCCGCCAATTATTAACCGTGAAGGGAAAGGTAAAGGAACGGAAAGTGAAGTCTTCTAAGAAAGGAAAGCCCGTAAAGGCCACGCTGTCCGGAACCGTCCGCATAAGGGCAGGCGACCTGAAGGCGTACGAGAAGACGAAGCACGGCTGGAAGCTTTCAAAAAAGGAGTTTCCGGAGGCCGCGCACCTCGTCGATCTCTTCAGGGCACACGGCAGCTTCGATGTGCTCGTCGACGCCAAGAACCCGGAGTTCCTGAAGGGACAGCTTTCACCCGACGGTAAGTGCCAGGGAGCGCGGGTGAACATCCTCCCGGACGGGCGGAAGCTGGACAAGGCCTATTCCATTCTTGCGGACCACCTGATGGTGCACGACGAGGCGTCAAACGAGCACTGGGACATCATCTACAGGAACCCAAACGGCAAGTACGCCTACGTCTACACGCTGGAAAAGGAACGCAAGCACGTACAGGAGAAGTACAGGGAAGTAGAGAAGTTCGAGGAGCTCTACCCGGTTCTCCAGAAGAACGTGGCGAAGGCCCTCGAAGATGAAGGCGACGAGATGGCCATGCCCATGTACACGCTCCTGCGGACCTGCATGAGGGTGGGAAACGAGATATACTATAAGGCCCACGGCCACAAGGGCCTGACGACGCTCAAGAAGGACGACATCATGATAAAGGGAAACGAGGTGACCTTCGTCTACCTTTCGAAAGGCGGCATACCGCAGGTCGTAAGGGAGGAGTTCCCGGAGGCGTACGTGAAGAGGCTTTCAAAGATGCTCTCCCCGCTCAAGCCACAGGACTTCGTGTTCGTAAACAGGGAGACGGGCCATCCGCTGAACGACATGCACTTCAAGAAGGCGTTCGAGCGGTACTGCGGCCATCCGTTCTATCCGCATATAGTAAGGTCCTTCTACGCGACCGAGAGGGCAAAAGAGTTCCTCGCGTCCCATAAGAATGGGAGCGTGAAGAAGAAGGAGCTGCTCGAGTTCTACCGCTACCTTGCGAACAGGCTTGGGCACAAGAGGTTTGCAAAGAAGGAGAACGAGTGGAAGGACAGCTACACGGTCACCATCCACCATTACATAGACCCAGAAGTGCTCGGGAGGCTGGATGCGCTCGTGAAGAAGCGCTGATTCCCGGTTCTCACGCCTTCCTCAGGCTGTCCCGAAGCCCGAGGTGGACGAACGTCATGAGCTCGCCTGCCGAGGAGCACCTGCTTATGTCCTGCGCGGAGGCTATCCTGCGGAAGGCGCCCTCCACGAAGAGCAGGATGCACGGCGGGGAGAACTCCGCATTGGGATAGGCTTCCTTAAAATCCCTGCTTCCCATCTCGGCTGACGGAAAGTCCAGTCCCCTGAGGAAATCCCTCCATTCCTTCTTCATGCCGAGGATTCCGCGGGTGAGTGAAAAAAGCCTGCAGCGGCGCGTCCGAAAAAGGATGGCGGCCGAAAGTCCGCGGGTGAAGGAAAGGTTCATCCGCTCGGTCCCGTAGACCAGGAAGAGCCGTCTTCCGCTGTCCATGCGTATGACTTGTTTTTGCGGCAGATAAAGGGCGAAGAGACCGGCATTGCCCCGGAATGAGAGTGAATCGGGAAAGATTATGAAGAGAGGATGCAT
>JAZDJY010000010.1:0-7079 GCA_043803615.1 Candidatus Aenigmatarchaeota archaeon
AAGCCCTGCTTTGCCTTGTAGCCCAGGCTCCTTGCCCTGTCTATCCTCGTGGGCCTCTCTACCCTCTTCACTGTCGGTTCCTCCCTCCAGAGGATGAGCTTTTTCTTGTAGATTTCGCCCATGGATTCCTGGGGCTTCTTCCAAAGGGATTTGAGATGGCTATACATAACAACACATTTTGCCTGCAAAGCTTATAAATGTTGGGTCGTTAAATATATTTATCTCAGGTTATAGAGTTTTAATAAATAAAACGGAGGGGAGATTTGATGCACGCTATAGTAAAGATTCTTATCGGACTGCTTCTGATAGTGGCGGGTTTCGGCCTCTTCGTCGATTCGGTTCTGTGGAACTACGGTGGAAGGCTGACGGGAATGAGCATAGCGTGGTGGCACAACTTCGTTGTCGTCGTCACCGGCATCATCCCGGCTTTCCTGATCCTGATCGGGCTTTTCGTCGTCTGGCTTGAGGCCGACGAGCTAAAAGCCGAGAAGGAAATCAGTTCCGAGGCCGGGACGGCGAAGGAAGTAAAGGAAGCCGTTGCCAGTGAAGACAAGCCGGTAAGGAAAAGAGGCAGGAAGAAGAAGTAAAAGCCAAGTTTTTCTTTTCAAAAGCCGGCCTTGGCCGGCAAACCGTTTTTTTTAGAATTTTATCCGCAGGACTCCGCCGTCCAGTGATACTGCGGAAACCCTCGCAGCCACAGGCTTTTTGAGTATCCTAAAGTACAGCTTGTCCTCGGAGGACGCCCTGACCTCTACAGAGCTAGGAAGCTCCTTTATAGAGACGTCCCGCGCGCTCTTTACGCCAGGAACGGAAAGTTCCGCAAGCATCCTGCCCTGCTCCATCGTGGTCCTGACCTGAGGCTCTGCGGCCGCAAGCGATTCCTGGCCTTCGCCTGGACTCTCATGGGAGCTTCCGCCGGCCGGGCGGCCCTCGCCGTCCATGATGCGGATGCCCACGGGACCGGGCCTTCCTGCGTTGGTTGCGCTTATCTTTATCTTCACGGGTCCGGAGAACACCGGGCCTTTCACGCCTCCGGGCATGCCCGGAAATGCACCGTCGTCCTTTCCCATGTTCTCCTTGAACCCTGAAAGGAGCTTGCTGAAGAAATCCCTGCCCATCACTTCGTCGGGGTCCGCGCCCTTCCTTGCCCCGCACGCGGGACAGAAGAGCCAGCCATCCTTCATTTCACCCTTGCATCTCTGGCAGTCCATAGCAACATTTCACCGCGCATTTATTTAAAAGCCCAAGAAAAGCTTCGGAGATTTTAGAATAGCTCTTCGTCTTTTTCTTTCCCGCCGCCGTCCCCGCCTTCGGCCGACCTGCGCTTCAGGAGCTTCGCGCCGAAGTTCTGGTAGAGGAAGAGCCCCAGGACCGCGACGAACGCGACGGCAAGCAATATCACAAGCATGCCGTTATCCCCCGAGCCTCCCGTGCCGATGGATTCGTAAGCGGAACTGAGGGCGTCGTATCCCGCCTGCGCTCTTGCTAGGCTTTCGGCGGCGACTGAATAGCTGCCGGAGCCTGCGGAGGATTCGGCGTCAGAGAGGTCGTACTCCACGCCGTACATCATCTCCGTCACGGCATCCTCGCTGAACCCGGCCTCCCTGAAAGATTCGGAAAGCGCATCGAACTCGCTCCTGAGCGTTGCCACGTCGGCTGAGTTGTCGGCCGAGCAGGACGTCACCACGTATACCTTTGCCGTCTTGCCTCCCGAAGAAATCTCGATGTAACCGGAATTGAATCCTTCGGTGGCGCCGATGGATATCTCCGCATCCCCTGTGCCGCCAGCCGCTATCTGTTCGGGAAACGACGGCTCGGCTGTGTCAAACTCCGAAGAGCTTGCGGTGAATCCCGTGAGGGCGCTCGTCCCGCCGTTACTGATGGTGAACGTCTCGTTGAGCGTTTCGCCGGAAACGCAGTCCGTCTCCTCCCACAAGGAAGGTGAAATCTCGATTGGGGATGCGGACGCCGGCGGGCACTGGGGGCAGGCGACGTTCGAGATGAGCGACACATCAATGGAGATGGCCGCGCCGTCAGAGGTCGAAACTGTCACCTTCCCTGATTTTCCGGTCAAAGGAAGGCCCGTCGGGTTTGCAGTCAGCGTTAGCGTAGTCGACGTAGGGAAAGGCCCAAGGCCAGTTTTCGCAAGGGTTGGGGTCAGGAAGCCCGTCAGGTCAGTCGATGTCGAGAGTGTTATGCTTCCGTTTATCATGTTCTTCACGGTTATGTTCTCCGAGAGCCTCGTTGTGGCATCGGTGAAGGTGAATGTGTGCGCGGTCTTGCTGAGCGTGAACAACTCCTTTACATCGACCAGTTTTTCGACTTTATTGGTGCCGCATTCAGCCTTCACGGTGTAGTTGCCCTTTGGGTATGTCTTGTCTATGTAGAACTCGAAGTCGTATTTGCCGTCGGATACGGCCTTCTCGGGTATGATGATGGTGGACACGGGTGTCACCACGCTTCCCTTGACCTTGCTGCACATCGAGACTCCGCTTACCTCGACAGTCTCGCCTATCCAGTAGGAAGACTTGTCCGTTGCAATCGTGAACTCGGAAACGGGGCTGATGTTGAACTTGTATAGAGCCCCGCCCCTGATGTCCCCGGGCTTCACGAAGACGAAGTCGGCGTAGTACGTGCCCTCCCTGAGCCCCTCTATATCCATCGTGTAGCTTCCCCCATAGACGGTCGCATTCATATTCCCGCCAGCACCCTCTATCTTAAGCCCGGTCGATGCGTCATAGATGGTCACCCTGACTTCGGTCGTCTCCACAGGGGCGGTGGCAGCCACATGCACCGTCATGTCGGAACCTATGTGGATTATTACCCCTGTAAACCTTTCCGGAAAGATGAGGACTTTCCTGTTGAACTCGGTATAATCGTTAAAGTCGTTTGCGGAGAATGTGATGTTGTAATTGCCGCCGTATGTGAACGGCGTCGGCCCGCAGGAGGCGTCAAACGTGGGACTCCCGGAGAACTCGCAGACGTAGCAGTCGGAAAACTTCTGCATGCCACCCCAGCTCCACGGCTGGACGAGATTGAAATATGCATCCCTTATATCGTAGCCAATCCTCACAGGCGCCGAAAACGTATCGAGCCTGAAGTCGACTTCCGTCGTCGGTATCACGAGGAGCATGCTCGAATTGAACGAGGGATACTGGGGGAGCGTGCTGCCAATCTCGCATATGTCCGCGGCCTGCACCAGCGGGAACAGGAAAAACAGCGAAAGCGCCGCGATGAGGCATGTCCTTCTCATACTATATGATTGGCCCAGTGCTACTTAAATGTTATATTTTGGCGCATTCTGAACTCAAAAACTTTTTATTTAGTGCTTCCATAGAAGATGCATGGTAACCATAAGCGACTTCCAGAAGCTCGACCTCCGGGTAGCGGAGATACTGTCGGTTGACCATGTCGAGGGAAGCGACAAGCTCTTCGTCCTGCAAGTCGACGTCGGCGGAAGGCAGATGCAGCTGGTCGCAGGCCTGAAGGGGCACTACGACGAGAAGAAGCTTCCCGGAAAGAAGATAGTGGTCATTGCAAACCTGGACCCAGCAAAGATAAGGGGCATAGAGTCGGAAGGCATGCTCCTTGCAGCCGTTGACGGGAAGAAGGTCAGCCTGGTCAGCGTAGACAAGAAAGTCCCTGTGGGCACAAAAATCATGTGAGGGCGGTTCAGGCTCCACGCCGGGCGCAATCCATATTCTTGCAGCATTGCCGCCATCAGCATCAGCCATACTTCAACTTCAGCACGAGGAGGGAGCCTGCAAGCGACCCTTCCAGCGCAGATGACAGGGCAAGGGGCGTGCTTCCTATCCCCATGCCGTACACGAGCCACAGCATTATGCCAAGGAAGTACACCGACGTCCACGCAAGGGAGATGTCCTTCGTGGACTTGGTCTTCCACGACCTTGCCACCTGGGGAATGAGTGCTATGGCAATGCATGCCATCGCAAGATAGCCCACGTACTCTATCGGCTCCATCACTAAACCTTGGCGCGGGCGTTATATATCCGGTGCATATTCGGTTTTTATTTCGCCCTGCCCAGTTCTTATGATGGCTGAAACGGCTGATTCTGCGGAGCCGCAGGCAAATGGGAGCAACGGGAAGGTAAGCATCATCGCAGACCACAGGGAGAGGGCAAGCGGGACGTGCGAATGGCTGCGCGCGTTCAACGCGCAGGTCATAGAAAAGCAGCTTGCGGTGGCAGACTACATCGTGTCCGAACAAGTGGGGATAGAAAGGAAGACGGTCGAGGACTTCCTCGGCTCCATCGTGAGCCAGAGGCTCTTCCGCCAGCTGGAGGACCTTTCATCGACCTTTGAGAAGCCGCTCATGATAATAGAGGGGGACCAGCACGCCTTGTTCTCGTGTAGGGACATGCACCCGAATGCCATACACGGCGCGCTCTCCGCAATAGCGCTGGACTACAGGATACCGATAATATGGACGTCGACCCCGAGAGTCACCGCGGCGCAGATATACTGGACCGGCTACAGGGAGCAGGTCAAGAAGAACAACGGGGTTTCGACGAGGGCCTGCAAGAAGGGCAGGGACACGGCGCAGCTGCAGGAGTTCATCGTCTGCGGCCTCCCGGGGATAAACACCCTGCTTTCGAGGAGGCTGCTTTCCCATTTCGGGTCCCCAAGGGAGGTGTTCTGGGCAAGCGAAAAGGAGCTCACGGCCGTTCCGGGCGTCGGAAGCAAGAAGGCCCGCGAGATACACTGCCTCCTGAACGGGAGGTACTTCGCGGAAGGGAAGGCTGCAGGCAATGCGGTGGAAAAAGCCGAATGAAATGCGCTTCTTTTTAACGCCAGATGCCCAAAGCCAAGTCATGAAAATGGAATTTGCGGTGCTTGGGCTTGTGGCCGTGCTGGTTGTCGCAGGGGCGGCATACTTCTCGCTTGGCGGCATCATCCTCCCGCAGGGCGACGGGAAAGTCGTCGCGTTCTCATCCGAACAGGACTTCAGGGACTACCTGGAGTACGTGGGCACGTCAGGCTCCGGCTACTACGGGGCCAATATGGATGCCGTGTCGCCGGCCAGGAATATGGACGCCGCTGAAGACGCAGGCGGCATGCAGACCGAAACCGACGGCGCTTCTGCGCCCTCTGGTTTGCCACCCTCGCCTGAAAGGGTGTCTGAGACCAACGTCCAGGTCCTCGGGATAGACGAGCCTGACATCATAAAGACCGACGGAAGCGAGATATACTACTCGCCGCAGGGCGGCTATTACCCGATGATGCGCATGGCGGCGCCGGCAGCAGGCGGTGGAGAAGAAGGCTTTGCGCCGGACTATTATGATTACACGCCCCCCACGACCAAGGCAGTAAGCGCGATGCCTCCTTCGGGGATGGAGATCGATTCTGAGATAGAGATGACGGGCGAGATGCTGCTCCATGATGAGACGCTGGTGATACTTTCATACGACGGGATGACGGGATACGACGTGTCCGACCCGACGGATCCACAGGAGAAATGGAAGATTTCCTTCAACGGGTCGATGAATGCCGCAAGATTGTTCAACGGGAAGATTTACTTGGTCACGACGGACTACATAAACTCATACGACCCATGCCCGATAGTCCCTGTGGCAATAGATGGCAAGGGCGTTACCATACCATGCACGAGGATATACCATCCGTCGGGGTACGTGAGCGTGGACACCCTGTACAATGCCATGGTCATAAACCCCGAAGATGGGGACGTCGAGAAGGCAGTCTCGTTTGCCGGGACAGCGTCCTCCTCGGTGGTCTACATGTCGGAGAGCGGCATATACGTGACCTACGCCAAGAACGTCGACACGGCCGAGTTCCTGCTTTCGTTCTTCCGGGCAAACCCCGGCGTGCTGCCAGCGCCCGTGGTCTCCGACCTTGAGCGGGTCATGGCTTATGACATCAGCATGCAGGCCAAGATGACGGAGTTCTCAAGCATCCTCGAGGAGTACACGAGGGGACTCGACGAGGACGCGATGCTCAAGCTTCAAAACGACATGCAGAGCAGGCTTGCAGACTACCTGGCGCTCCACAAGAGGGACCTCATCCAGACCGGCATAGTGAAGATTTCCCATGACATGGAGATTGCCGCGACCGGCATGGTGCCGGGCACGCCGCTCAACCAGTTCTCGCTGGACGAATATCAGGGCAACCTGAGGATTGCGGTCACGGTCGGCGGCTCATGGATGTTTGGCGGGTCGCAGGAGAGCGCAAACGACGTGTACGTCCTTGATGGGAGCCTGAGCAGGATAGGCGCAGTGACCGAGTTGGGCCTCACTGAGAGGGTGTACTCGGCACGATTCATACAGGACAAGGGCTACGTCGTGACCTTCAGGCAGACGGACCCGTTCTACGTGCTGGACCTTTCAGACCCGGCAAGCCCCAAGCTTGCGGGCGAACTCAAGATTCCGGGCTACTCAGCGTATCTGCACCCCATAACGAAGGATAAAATCATAGGCATAGGAAAGGAGGGCCAGTATGTCAAGGTTTCCCTGTTCGATGCCACCGACCCCGCGAATCCGGTGGAGGTCTCCAAGTACACGCTCTCCGAATACTGGTCCGACATACTCAACACCCACCACGCCTTCCTCATGGACGAAAAGCACGGGGTGTTCTTTCTCCCGGGGTCGAGCGGCGGGTACATCTTCTCTTATGAGGACGACACACTTTCGCTCGTCAAGGCTGTCAGCGACATACAGGCGAAGAGGGCCATATACATAAACGACTACATGTACATCGCAGGCGACGACAAGATTGTGGTCCTGGACGAGACGACCTGGGAAAGGGTCGGGGAGCTTTCGCTTTCCGCCTGAACCTTCAAATCTCCCTATAATCACTTCTTTTCTTTAAGGCAGGCCCTTGCGAAGGAAAGGAACAGCGGGTTCGGGGCCAGTACCCTTGACGTGAACTCGGGATGGAACTGGCTTGCCATGAAGAACGGGTGCCCCGGAAGCTCGAGTATCTGCATGATCTCCCCGCTTGCGTCGTGCCCGGAGAAGACCAGTCCCTTCTTCTGCAGCCTTTCTATGTAAGCAGGATTGAACTCGTAGCGGTGGCGGAAACGCTCCCTTGTCTTTAGGGAGCCG
>JAZDJY010000011.1:0-2956 GCA_043803615.1 Candidatus Aenigmatarchaeota archaeon
TCTGCGTCAACAAAAGTGACGTCCTCATAACCAAGTGGGAGCCCAAGGCGCAAGGCCTCGGCGTCTATTCGCATCCGGGAAAAAACATCCTTGAGGAGTTTTCCGGCAGGCTCTCCGAAGCCTGCGTGAAGATGAACAGGAAGCTGGACATGGACTTCAATGCCATAGAGTTCTGCATAGACGAGGACGGGAAGATATGCATGATAGACGCGATGAATGAGGTTCCGGACGTCATGAAGAACGTGCTGCCCCAGGATTTTTACGGATGGCTGGTGGAGAAGTTCGCAAAATGCATCCTCGAAAAGCAGAACTCCACGGAAACAAACAAAAACACTTTTTCACTCGACTAAAGAATTATGAAAAAGACGTCACTGCTTTTCTTTTTTCTTTTTCTTAAGGAAACCGAACATGTAATCCCTCCCACTTCTGAATCGCTATTAATAATAACGCCGGTCCGGCCTTAAAAGCATTGCAATGGCACGTGACCCTTTTTAAGGGGGATACGTTTCATATCTTAATATGATAGTCACGGTCGCAAACCAGAAGGGTGGAGTCGGAAAGACCGACCTTGCGACGAACCTCGCTTCATGCCTGGCCAAAAAGGGGAAGAAAGTCCTCCTCGTCGACATGGACCCGCAGGCCAACGCGACCAGCTACCTCACCGGTGAAAAGCACAAGAAGACCACGAGCCACCTGCTCCTCGACGGAAAGGTGAAGATAGAAGACGTCGCCGTCCCGACGAAGGTCGAGAATCTTTACCTTGTGCCGGGGAGTTCCGACCTTTACGCAACGCAGGTGGAACTCCTAAACGACGTCGGGATGCAGTTCAAACTGAAGAAGAAGCTTTCCGGCCTCAGCGGGTTCGACTACGTCCTCATAGACACGCCGCCGTCCCTGGGCCTCCTCACGGTGAACGCGCTGACCGCATCGACCCACGTCATGATACCAGTCCAGGTAAACTATCTTGCACTCGAGGGGATGGAAAAGCTCATGAAGACCATAGACAGGGTAAAGGAGGAAATAAACCCCGGGCTTTCTCTGCGGGGCCTGGTGCTCACCATGTACGACAAGAGGAACAACCTGTCGCCGGAGATAGAAAGAATCGTGCGTGAGAAGTTTGGGGACAAGGTCTTCAGGACACAGATACCAATCAACGTCGACCTTGCGATGTCGCCGAAAAACCACGAGCCGATAATAGTCTCAAGCAAAGACAGCCGGGGGGCATACGCATACCTGAACCTGGCCGACGAATTCATGGAATAGGTGATTCAATGGATCATGTGAAATTCTTCGGAAGCCTTGCGGGAAAGGTGTGGCACGCGCTCAAGGGGAAGGGTCCCATGACACTCACCCAGCTACAGAACCACACGGGCCTCACCATAAAAGAAACCGGCATGGGCCTCGGATGGCTTGCGAAGGAGAACAAGATAAAGGTAAGCAACGCCGGAAGCGTCCACGCAAAGTACGAACTCTGCGAGTAGCACGCTTCCATATTTTAAACTTGCGCGGCAATTATTAGCCATGGCGCGGGAACCTGAAGAGTACGTGGACATAGACTCATTCATGGACGAGATGGTGGCAATCATCGAGAAGAGGCTCCGGGCCCAGGAGGAGGCCATAGCAAAAGTTGAAATGAACGTCGCCGAGATAAAAAAGAGCCTCTCGGGGAAGAGCAAGGTGAAAATAGACAAGTCCCTCCTTAAGATACTCAGGCAATGAGCCTTATGTGGAACAAGGTGTTCTGGGCTTTCTTTGGGACAGCAGAGGCCCTGGTCATATTCATGTCGGCGTACCAGTCGTTTGAGTACTTCCTTTCGGGCGCCGCGATGGTCCCGCTCGCGCTGTGGAAGCTTGCCGAAGATGTCGAAAGGAACTCAAGTAAAAAGGCTCCGCTCGTCAGGAAGTCCATTCTCAGAAAGTTAAAGAAGCGCCCGCAATTATAATCATGTTTTCCCGCAGGGGCAGGACCGAGGGGCAATCGTACTTCCTCGGCAATGGAATGTGCTTCTTCCACAGGTTCGCGGACTGCGGCTTTCGGAACAAGTGGTGCGGCTTCTGGTCCGGCGGCAGGAAGACTCTCGAGTACTTTGCCGTGAGGGTGAACGGGGAGTGGCTCTCGCCGCAGAACCAGAAATCTTTCGAATACGATTTTGCAAAGGCCGTGCACACGTACGAGACCGCCGGCGGAAAGGTGACTGAAACGGTTTTCGTCCCAGAGGAAAGCGGCAGCGTCACGGTGATAGTGGAGGCTTTTCCCGGCGCGAAGATAGACGTCAAGGCCGCTGTCAACATAAGGAAGGGGGACGAGAACGTGACGGCAAGGCGCTATGTTGTGTCCCGCGTAACGGGCAGCGTGAAGGCGGAAAACGACATCGGGGCCGCCGTCATAACGGCAGGGGAGGGTGGGAAATTCGAAGCGCTGGGGACCTACGAGGAGCACTGCCCTTCCGGAGAAGTCCAGAATTATTTCCTTCCGTGCAGGCTTTCTTTCAGGCGCAGCAGGGCCGCATTCTCCATTGGCGCCGAAAGGGTGGACGTGCAGAGCGCCGACGTCCTGCTGAAGATGAAGGAATCGCACTACGCGGGCCTGCTCAGGGAGAAGATATCGTGCGACAATGGCATGGTTTCAAAGGCGTTCGAATCGTGCGTCTTTGCACTTGAGCTTCTCAAAAAGGACGGTGGGTATTACGCCGGGCTTCCGTGGTTCCAGCAGTTCTGGGGAAGGGACACGCTCTGGTCGCTTCCCGCGGTGATAAGCCTCGGGAAGCATGACGAAGCAAGAATCATCCTTAGATTCTTTGCGGAGAAATCGGAAAAGGGCCAGGTCCCAAACTTTTCAACTGAGTCCGGAGAGAAGGCCATGAACGCGATAGACGCGACGCCGCTCTGGGTGATAGCGCTGGAAAGGTACGTTCGGTGCTCCGGGGATATGGTCTTCCTGCGGGAAATGGAGCGG
>JAZDJY010000012.1:0-6117 GCA_043803615.1 Candidatus Aenigmatarchaeota archaeon
CCTGCACCCGCTCCACCGCAAGCCTCACGATGGATTCTTCGACAGAGTTCTGGACACCGGTTATGAGCACGTTCATTCACATCACACTCCAGGAAAGCATCACTTGCCAAGCAGCCTCTTCACTATGGGCGGCAGCTCGTCCGCATACTGGGTCGTTATCTCGTTATAAAGCTGGTATGAAATCATAGTCGCAAGGAGTATCCCGGTGCCGCTCCCTATCGCGTTCGTGAAGTCGGCGTATGAGGCGAGCACCCCTATCGTCAGCCCGCCGAGCACCGCAAGGCCGGGTATGTACCTCGAAAGCACATGCTCTATTATCCTCATGTCCCTCCTGTAGCCGGGTATCTGAAGGCCTGTTGCGTGTATCTGCGATGCAACGCTTCCCGCGTCCATCCCAGACGTCGTGACCCAGAATATGGAAAAGATTGTGGCCCCGCCCACCATGAAGGCCGTGTACACGAGTATCCTCGCAAGATCCGTTGCGGTTATCATCATGCCCGTGAGCCCAAGGCCGCTGACCATGCCGAGCCATGCGAGAGCGCCTACCGGTATCATGGCAAGCGTTAGCTTCCACGCGGGTTTCTTGATGTAGCTTGCGCCAAAGGCCCCAATCAGCGCGAAAAGACCCATGAATATGGCAATCCCGCCGACGGCCTGAGAGTTCGGAGGCTGCAGGTAGTACACGAGGCCGGAAACAGGGGAACTTCCATCGAAGCAGCCGAGGAGGCCGCACACCATCGCCGAATCAGGCTCCGCGGGCTGGGCCATCATCCTTCCCATGAGCTGGACGTTTGCGAGCAGCGCCGCTATGAGTATGACGGGTATCACGTTCGTGTACAGGAAGTTGAGCGGCCACCTCCAGCCAAAGCCCCTTATCGAGCCAAAGGCAAGCGGTATCTCGACTTTCACGTTCTGTATGAATATGACGATCATGAAGACGATGGCCGTCGCAAGGATGGGCAGCAGGCCGAGTATGAACGCGTTCACCGGGTCCGCGGTCGCTATGTAGTAGAGCACCTGGGGCAGCGCGCCAAGCGGCGGGTTCTGCATCTCCACCGACGGAAGCGCAAGGGACATCCCCTCCGCGCTTCCGAAGACCGAGATGCATTCGACGCCTGCGCACAGGGCGAATGGGTTGAGTATCATCGTTATTATGCCGCTCGAAACGCCTGCGAGTATGAAGAGGGAGACGCCGGAGCCAAAGCCCCACTTGGATATCACCTCGTCCATGAAGATTATGAATATGCCGCCCACGGCTATCTGGGCTATGACGAACGCCTCGGCCCCGGCCACCGGTGGTATCGCGCCGAAGAGGACGTATATCGCGCCCTCGATGAAGCAGAGGGATATCGTGAGTATCTTCTGCGTGCCCTGGAAGAGCGTTTTTCCCTTGTCGGTCGTCATCTCCCATGGGATTATCTTCGACCCGACGAGGAGCTGAAGGATGATGGCAGCGACCACGATGGGCCCGATACCAAGCGTAGTGAGCGAGCCGAACTTGGACGCGAGGAGCAGCTCGAAGACCTTGAGCTGCTGGAGCGCCTCGACTCGTATGCCGAAGACCATTATCTGCGACATCACGAAGAACATGAGGAGGATGAGCCCAGTGTACTTGAGCTTCTCCCGGAAGGATTGCTTCCCGACCGGCTTCCTCACCCCGGGAAGCTTGGTCAGGAGTTCCATGTAAGAATCTTCAAGGGACATCAGCATCACTCAATCTGCGGCAGTTCCGAATCTCTGAATCTCTAAATTATTGGATTCGTTATATAAATCTGTTTCAGGAGAGGTCCTGTTTCAAGAAGAGGTGACTGCCTGCCGCTTTATGTAGTTTATCACATCCCCGACGGTTTCTATGCCATGTACGTCCATGATGCCTGCTATGGCGGGGTACGTCTTTTCGAGCATGGCTTCCATCTTGAGTATGTCGATGTGCTTCACGCCGATTTCCCCGAGGTTTGTGTCCATGCTTATAGACTCGGGATTTATGGACACGCCCATGTCCTTGTTCTGTGCGTTGTACCACCTGCACAGCAATTTTACGTCGTTCCGATATTCTTCTGGAATGTCGCTCATGGAAAAAACTAATGGGCGATAACCTTTAAAAATGGCACTGGCTGCCCTAGGATGATGCATTTTTGGCATTCTCTTCCTTGGCTTTCCCTGCGGCCTTCACCTTCTCCTTTGCGTTTTTCCCCATTTCCAGCCTCAAAAGTATCCCGCACCCGGCAAGCGACATTATGCCGACCATGACGAACGTGTACGCGAAGCCCACGAACTGCGCTATCGCAGCGCCAATCGCTGCCGTGACCGCGGCTCCCAGGCCCGTCAGGGTCGAGTAAAGGCTCCATTCGAAGCTCTCATGCCCTTTGTCCAGGTTGGTGCTCCACAGGCCCAGCCACGCGGGAAACGCGAGCCCGTTCCCGAGACCCAGAAGCATCTCCGCAAGGTAGATGTGACTGACATCGGTGGCGAAGATGTAGACGAAAGGGACGACCGAGATGATGAGAGTGCCCACAATCAGCCATTTCACCTTGTCCCTGCTCTTGTCGACGTGCCTTGAAAAAGGCAGCTGCACCGCGCTTTTCGTCAGGAGAAAGAGCATGCTTGCGAAGCCCGCCGCAAAAATGGTCCCGCCTGCGAGGTTATCCTTGATGAATATAGCCAGTATCGGGCCCACCAGGCCGAAACCCGTCGAGCCGAATATGTCAGAGACAATCAGCAATTTTATCGTGCGGTTCATAGGCATCGATTATAGAAATCGGTTAGAATCTATAAATCTGTTGGAGAGCCCGCCGGAGCCGTTACTCAGCCGTCTTTTCCGCTGCTTTCTTGGCTTCCCCGGAGCTCTTCTTCTCCTTGGCCGGGACGTCGGAGACCACCTTCCCACCGGCGGCCTCGACTTTCTCCTTTGCCTTCTTTGAGAAGAAGTCGACCTTTATCTCAAGGGCTCTTGCTATCTCTCCCCTTCCGAGGAGCTTACCATAACCGAACTTTCCAAGGTCTATAGCCTTTTCCTTCCCAGCGAGCCTATCTACGTCCCTAAGGTTTATCCCCTTGTGCCGGTTTGGGGTCTTCGCGTTGAAGCCCTTGACTCCTATCCTCCAGGGCTCGTTCTTGAGTATGCCTGTCATCTTGTGGCCCATGTTGCCCGCACGGCCCTTGCCGCCGCGGCTTCCCTTGTTCCTGTGCTTCTTTGGGTTGCCCCAGCCGTAGGTCCTGCCGCCTCTCTGCCCGACGCACTTCTTCCTCTTGAAATTGCCCATCAAATCATCCTCTCGAGGAGCGCGTTTATCTCTACGCCCCTGTAGCCCATGTCGCCCCTGGGGTAATTCAGTCTTACTGACTTTATCCCGCCGCTGGGAGGCGAAAGCCTGAACACCCGCTTGGAACCGGCACCGAAACTCCCTGAAGCGAAGGCCTTCTTTGCGAGCGCCTTTGCTTCCTTTTTCTCCATCTTGCCCCTCTTGCAGAGAAGCATCTCGAGCATGTTCTCGCTTATCTCACCCCAGGTCACGAACTCTGAAATCTTCCGAAACATCCCCGTGTACGTGCCGTCCGCCGGGACGACTATGCAGGTGTTCGGCCTGGAAAGCGAGAGCTTCTCAAACGTCTGGGTAAGGCCCCGGTGTATCTTCACGGTGCCCTTGAGCATGACGGCTGCGTAGAGACCCTTTGCCTCCGCCGTCTCCGCGGCCTTTGCCTTCTTTTTGGCACTGCGTACGGCATTCGTGTGCGCCATCACAGGTCACCCTTTCCGCTGTTGAGGTTTCTCAGTGCGTTGAAGATGGCAATCGCCAGGTTGTTCCTCGTGGACGTCTGGCCTGACGTCTTGACCCAGGCGTCCTTTATCCCTGCAATCTTGAGCAGCTTCCTTCCCTCCTCGCTTGCCACGAGGCCCACGCCCTTCGGAGCCGGAAGTATGGTGACGTGAACGGAACCCGAGCTTCCGCTGACCTTGAACGGGACGCTGTGCTCGCCCCCGCAGCCACATTCCCAGGAGCCGCAGCCCCTCCTGACCCTTATGACGCTAAGCTTTGCGTTCTTGAGCGCCTTTTCCAGCGCCGTCCTGTGCTCCTTACTCACGGCCCTTCCTATGCCTACTATGCCGTTTGCGTTCCCGACCAGCGCGAAGGCCCCGAGCGTGAATCTCCTGCCGGACTTGTGCATCCTTGCCGTCATCTTCGTCGCGGTCCGCCTTATGCCGCCGCCCTTGCCGGGCGAGCCGCCTATGTAGACCACTTCCTGGATGTAGTCGGGTATGAGCGCATCTATTATCTCGGCCTCGAGTATGAGCTCCCCCTTCATGAGTATCTCGTCGACGCTCTTGTATTTTCCCGCGGCGACCTCCTTTCCGAGTTTGGTCTTGGGGTTCCAGTGGAACTCCCTCTTCGGCTGGGCCGGGAGCGCAGGCTTCGCAAGGGGAACTTCAGAATCATCCTTCTGTATCTCCTCGGGCACGTCCGCCGGCAAGGTTTCTTCCACCGCTGCAGGCAGCTCCTCCTTCACGTCCTTCATTATCTCGTCTGCCACCAGCTCTTCGGATTTCTTCGTCACACCCTTTCCCTTCATTTGTATCTCCTTCTTTTACTTACCCCTTCGAACCGCGCCATGACATCGGCGGCAGTTGAATATTTTTGTATATAGGTATTTATAATGTTTTTCCACACGGGCCCGGAAATGCCGTAGTGCGCGGATATGAGAGCCTCCCAGAGGAGGAAGAGGTCAGTTGCCTTGTCCTCTACCTTGTGGGAGACCTTCCCAAGCCCGAAGTCTATAAGATATATGCCATCGTCTTTTAATATCATGTTGGAGGTCGTGAGGTCCCCGTGGATGATGTCCGCTGAATGGAGCATCGCTACCATCTCCCCGATTTTGACCGCCACTGCCTTCTGTTTCCTGGCCGCCATGGAGTCGAGGCGGTCCTTGAGCCTTTCGCCCCTGACCTCCTCCATGGTTATGCTGTACTTGCCCACCGCAGAGACCGCGGGCGTGAGGATGCCACTCCTTCTTGCCCTCTCCAGAAGCCGTGCCTCGCTTCTCGTGCGAAGCCTCCTTATCTCCTCGTCGAGCTCCCGGAGCCTGTAACCCTTGCTGATACGGTCCTTTACGAGCGCCCCTCCTTCCCTTCGTATCACGGCCTCTGCGCCGCGCTTCACTATCTCCATGGGCATGCTGTTTATTCGGCAGGCATCTTAAAATAAAAGGAAGCCGGCGCCGCTTCGTCCATGCGGTGCGCCGTAGCTGCGTTAAGTATATAAAATTAACTACTACTAAATAATCATAAAAGCGGATAGAGTGATGTTTGTATGGGGATTTATACGGAAAAGACTGCCATCGTGGCCTTCGCCGCGCTTTTTGCGCTCGCGCTCGCGGCAGCCCCAGCACTTTCGGACACGCAGGCCTACGTCAGGCCGGAATACCTCGACGCCGTGCTGTTCGGTCCCGTGAGCGGCAACATCTACGTGGAAACGGACAGTCCAGGGACTTATCGCGTGAGCATCACCGGCGTCCCCGAGGACTGGCTTTCCTACCAGAAGACCGTCCATGTGGAGAAGGACGCGGTAGTAGCCTACACCGTGAACCCGAAGGCCACGGGAAAGTACACGCTTTTCATAACCGTTAAGGGACCGGGGGGCACGTTCGATTTCGAGAACAGGCTGTGGGTCGGGCCCGCCGACTCGTCCGAGAGTGGCGATTATGCCGGTCAGACCCCTGAAGAAGTGACATCATCCGGAGGCCTGACGGGCATGTTCACGCTAAGCCCGCAGGACGCAACGATTGCAATCTACGCCGTGACTATCCTTGCCGCAGCCCTCGCCGTGCTCGCCGGCCATTTCATGCTGAAGAAGGAGGGGGCTTAGGCCTCATGTGGTGACTTTCATGGATATGAAGCTTACAGTCGCGTTCCTCATCGTCCTTGCAGTGATGCCGGGTCCGGCCTCGGCCTACTACGGCGGGGAGCTTACGATAACGCAGCAGGTTTCGCAGGTCTGCCCCTGCAGGATAATCTCTTCAAGCGAGATTTCGGCAAAGCTTACCAACTTCGGGACGAAGTCGGACACGTTCTACCTGACGCTATCCCTCCCCGAGGGCTGGAGCGGCTTCATAGACCCGCAG
>JAZDJY010000013.1:0-2354 GCA_043803615.1 Candidatus Aenigmatarchaeota archaeon
GCTCTTTGAGCTGGGTTGTCTTCTTGCGGAGAAGGGCGAGGACAGTCTGGCATACGAAGCATTCATGAAGCTTGGGGAGGAGGAGCCGGGCGGAAGGCTCTCTCCCTTTGCGTTGGAAAAAGCCGGTGAGATAAAGGAAAAATTTCTCGACTTTTCTGCGGCTTCCTCTATCTACGAGAAGGCCATCCTCAGGTATCCAGGTTCTGTGGTTGTTCCTGAAATCAGGGAGAAGCTGAACGAATTGAGAAGAAAGGTCCGCTCGTGAGAAGAGCCGTGTCTATTATTTCATCGTTCTTCCTGATCTTTTGTGCGGCTTCATCCAATGCCGGAAAGCTCCTTGTGCCAATGGATGAAACGCAAAGTGATCACCTCAAATCATACGGGCTTGCGTACTCTGCACTTGAGAGGGGCGAGCGGGTTGAGTGGCTGCTCAATTACAGGGACGGCTCGTTCATGCTTGAGGATTCCCCCGAAACCAGGAACGAGGCAGGCATAAGGGGCGTTACGCTCGAAGGTATGGATGCAGCATCCTACGCATCAATCACTCACGAGATTGACGAAAACAACATGGATAAGATTCTTTTGGAGAAGGCGCCGAAGATTGCCGTCTATGTCGCCCCATCCGCAGAGCCCTGGGATGACGCAGTTATTCTCGCCCTTGATTACGCTGAAATTCCCTATGTCGCCCTGTGGGACGGCGACGTCCTTGACGGGAAACTCGAGGAATTCGACTGGCTCCATCTTCACCACGAGGATTTCACCGGGCAGTACGGCAAGTTTCTGGGATCGTACGGCACGGCGCCGTGGTACATCAAACAGAAGGCAGTGTATGAAGAGCTTGCAAGAAAGGCGGGATTCGCGAAGGTCTCAGAACAGAAGAAGGCCGTGGTCCGGGCAATAAAGGAGTTCATAGCAAAAGGAGGGTTCCTTTTCACCATGTGCTCCGGGACTGACAGTTTCGACATAGCTCTTGCTGCTGAAGGCGTCGATATCGTTCCGGCAGAATACGACGGCGATCCTCCTGACCCAAATTGCCAGTCGAAGCTCGACTACAGGAAATGTCTGGCCTTCGAGAACTTCAAGCTCATACTCGATCCCTATGTGTACGAATTCTCAAACATTGACACAAGCAACCTTCCGATACCGAGGGGTGCAGGAATTGACGTGTTCACGCTTTTTGAGTTCTCGGCAAAGGAAGATCCTGTGCCCACCATGTTGACCCAATGCCATACTTCCAAGGTTCAGAATTTCATGGGGCAGACAACCGGCTTTTCAAGGAGCTGCATAAAGAAAGGCGTAACCGTAATGGCAGAAGTTGAAGGGACTGAAGAGGTCAAATACACACATGGGTCCTATGGGCGAGGTACATTTACGTTTTACGGAGGTCATGACCCCGAAGACTATCAGCATCTCATCGGAGACCCGCCATCGAATCTTTCCCTCCACAAACACTCCCCCGGCTACAGGCTTATCTTGAACAACATTCTTTTCCCTGCTGCGGAGAAGAAGGAACGAAAGACGTAGACTCCAGACTCGTCGCCCAAAGCGTAGTCCGTGGCCCAAGCCGGCATCGGCTCCTCGGCACAGACTCGACTGCGCTTCCGGTGCTCGTCGGTCTTCGGCTCTCGGCCGCCACTAAGTCCACATGCCATTTGTGTGGCGGCCTCCGAGACGGCCGTGTCACCAATGCCTGCTTGAGCCTCGGAGAAGGAGGTGCTCAAGACTAGGAGTTTTCTGTTGACATCGTTCTGGTTTACGGCAAGAATTGGCTCCCACAGTGTCTCAACCTCCGTGCCTACGGTTTCTTGGCTCGCGGCAGTAAGGAGGCGGCAGTGAGGTTTTCTCGATTCGGTGAGTTATTCGGGATGGGAGGTAGGAGCTATGGAAGCCAATTTTCCGGACTGCAGAAAGTGCAACGATGGTGTATTACTCCCTCTTTCAGACTATGGGCGGGACGGTGCCCCAATCACCTACAAAGCCTGGGTCTGTTCTAATCCTTCCTGCGGCTTCAATCTCAGGATCGACAATGGCGAGATAAGTCTGGGAAGAACGATAGGAACTTCGACGAAATAACCCCACTAGAAAGGTTCGATACAACCTTCTTTTCTGCTTGGGCTGATCGTCTGAGGATTCATCCTCAAACCTGAAGTGCCATCACAAGCCAAAGGACAATGCCTGTGATGAAAATGGCCGCTGCCACTGCTCCTCCAAGGCAACCCACAGGTTTATGGCGATGGGCATCCTCCACTAGAGGAGGACGTTCCGTTGGGGGCGCTTCAGACACCACGACGCTTTGAGTGGGGCTCTAGGAGTCCGGGTCCACAGTACTCTTTGTAACCACCCTAAACACCATA
>JAZDJY010000014.1:0-6014 GCA_043803615.1 Candidatus Aenigmatarchaeota archaeon
GACTACCCCGTCATAGTCGTTTTTGGAAGCTATGCCAAGGCGTCGGATTCGAAAGGATCAGACATAGACCTCTGCATAATCTCAAGCGCCAAGAAGTCTGCGGCAAAGGAGATGCTCGAAGACGACCTCTATAATAGGAAATTCGAGAAGGCGCTTGGAAGGAGAGTCAGCATCCACGCCTTCACTAAGGAAGAGTTCGGCAGGCTTAGGGAGAAGGACCCGGCTTTTGCCAGCGGTGTCGCCAACGGGATGGTGCTTTCCGGGGAGCTTGAGGTTGCATGAATTTCGAGCGCAGCATCAGGGACGGATATGCGAGGAAGGTTCCGGTCGATATGATTAGGGCCAGGAACCTCATGCAATCCGCAAAAGACGCCGTATCCACGGCCCACGGTATAAAGCCTGAAGAAAGGAAGCTAAAGACCATAATGAGGGAGCTTTACGAAGGTCTGCGGGAATTCTGCGAGGCGATCGGCTACATGAGGGGATACAAGTTCCTTTCCCATGAATCCATCGCGTACTTCATAGACGATGTCCTTCACGAGCCGGCGCTTGCCGGAAGGTTCGACCGCTACCGTAAAATAAGGAATGGAATAAATTACTACGGTCATTCGATTTCGCCCGAAACCGTCAGGGAGGCCGCATCGGAAATACCTAAGATGCTGGAACTCCTCGAAAAGCATGCGCATGAGTGACTTCTCGCTTCTTCCCAGAACGGGAACTTTCGGAGATTGCGCCCTGCGCGACCGTGAACATCATCAAGGACTTCGAGGTCGCAAGGAAGATAAAGCTTTCCGAAAGATGAAGGCTGTAAGGCCCGGATGTGCGGCCGGATGCAGGCATTTAAAGCCAGACGCAAAGATAAGGATATAGGCAAAGGATGCAAAAACGGGTATTCTCATGAAGGAAGGCGAAGGCAACCGGCAGACGGCCGCGATGTGCGTGGCAAGGATATTCGAGGGCCGCGGCTCTACGATGATTGACGACGAAGGCAGGGGCTTTGGGTCGGGGCCGGAGCCTAGGATTTCCGAGAGGGAAAAGGTGTTGCTCGAGGACCTGTTCGACTTCTTCCTGCGGCTCATGGAAGGAGAGGAAGGCGACGACTCAGAGGAGTTGACGAGGGTTTCCCCGAAGAGCAGGAAGCCCATGGACGAGCTCTGGGACAGGAAAAGCATCCAGGGGAAGGACGAAGAGGACCAGAACGACTGAGAAGAGCTTCCGGAGCCTGCAAAAGGAAGGCCATAAGTCCGGAAAAGCTGGGCTTCATGGTGCCGATTTTTATGCTCTTTGGCAACCCCAAAGAAACATTTAAATATGGGGGCGATATTATATATCAGATTCACATGGACAAAGAACTGATAGGCAGATGGGCCTTCATCATAGGCCTTGTAATTTCAGTGGCTGCCGGTTTTGTCCAACTAAACAGCACCTTTTACATGGGGCTTGTCGTTCTTGGAGTCGTAGTTGGCTTCCTGAACGTGACGGGTGATGAAGTGCAGAAGTTCCTTCTTGGAACGGTTGCGCTCATGCTCGTCGGCACGGGCCTTGGTGCTGTGTTGGACGGCGTCCCGATGGTTTCGGGTGTGCTTTCGGCATTCACTGCATTCGTTGCAGGCGCGGCCCTTTTAGTCGCGCTCAAGGAAGTCTACAGCATAACAAAGTCCAAGTAAGGCTTCCGCAGCGATAAAAATTTCCCTTTTCTTTTGATTTGAATCCCAGGTTTCGCCATAGTGTTTTGCTGTCGGCCTCAAGCCGTCCTGGGAAGCGAAAAATCAGGGAAGCAGCACGGCTGCCGCTATGACGGTCGTCCACTGGCCGTCCTTGTTGCCTTCCGCGGACTGGCAGATGACAGTGGTCTTGAATATGTGGCCGCTCGCCTTGTATATCTGCTCTCGCTCTTTCCAGTCCCTGTCGGGATCGAATTCGACGCCCAGCGTCGTCGCAAGCATGGTAGCTGCGAGGTCTTCAGCGTACTCCCCCGCCTTCTTTGAGGTCTCGCCGAAGGTGTGGTGCTCTGAAAGGTAGCCGTAGTGCTCGCCGTCCCTTGGGACCGCAAGGCCGACTGCAGCTGACATGAGCCTGTTGGGTTCGTTTGATTCCATCCTTGCCATGACGCAGAAGGTTATCTGGCCCGGGTTCAGCATCTGAAGTCCCGCGTCCTTCTGGATTATCTGGCATTTCGGAGGGAGTATCGAAGAAACGTAGACGAGGTTGCACTTCTCGATGCCCGCGCTCCTAAGCGCCGCCTCGAATGACGCCAGCTTGTCCCTGTGGACGCCTATGCCCTTCGTCAGGAACATCTTTGTCGGAACCATTGGATAAAACCTTGTACCCCATGCTTAAATATGTTGCCCGTTTCCGCATCAGCGGCTTCATCAGCAGAGGAGGCAAGCGAAGGCATTCGCGCGGAGACGAGGGAACCTGTTCCCGCTGCTGCCGGAAAACCCGGGCTGGGGCTTCATGGACCGGAGGGGATTTTCAGAGCCTCCCGCAGATTCCGCTACCATGTGGCAGCGTACTTCCGCGAGCGCTTTTGGACGTTTACCTGTCCAAAAGGGCTCATTTGAACCCCTGGCCTCTTGGATGCGAACCAAGCGATCTACCGCTGATCTACCGGCCCCTTCCAATTCAATTGGTTTGACTGTTTTAAAAAGATTTGGCGCTGCCAGCGCTGCTCTCCTCATATCATTTTTAACCATCACTGGCAATAGTATGGAATGGCAGGGACTTTGGACATATTCGCCGTGTTCACCATCTACGTCCTCGTGGAGGCCACGTGGCTCGTGCTGCCCGCTTATGCCGCAAACGGCCTCGTGCCCCTCTTCAAGGGAAAGAGGAGGCTGGACTTCGGGAAGAAGTTCTTCGACGGCGAGCCCATCCTCGGGCCGGGAAAGACCATAGAAGGGCTCGTCCTTGGTTCTATAGTCGGAGTCATCATAGGCCTCGTCGAGATGCTCGCGTTCCCCTATCTCCCATGGACGCTCTCCGACGTCCCGCTCACGCTCGTCGGCCAGTCAAATCTATTGATGTTGCCGCTCCTCGGTTTCCTGCTCGGCTTCGGCGCGATGGTCGGGGACTCCGTCGGCTCGTTCTTCAAGAGAAGGCTCAAACTCAAGAGGGGACAGCCCGCGCCGCTCCTCGACCAGCTCGACTTCCTCTTCGGAGCTTTCCTATTCGCATCAATCATCATAGGCGTGCCAAAGCTCGAGTGGGTGATACTCATGGCCATCCTGACGCCGGTCTTCCACTTCGCCGCGTGCGTGATAGGCTACCTGCTCAAGGTCAAGAAGGAGCCTTGGTAAGCAAACGGCAGGAAGGCCGTCCGCACCCTTTAAAAAATTTTGCGTGCATTCACTTGCTATGGCAAACGCGAAAGGCCTGAGGAACTACGCCATGGAGGTAAACTTCACCGACTACTTCGAGCAGTGCGCAGTCGATGGCATCCTCGGGAAATCCGAGGTCGTGGCCGATTATGCAGGCGATTTCGCAAGAAACGTTGTGCTGAAGATGTGCATCACGGAAAGGGACGTGTCAGGCTTCAAAAAGAACGCCGGCGACCTGAAAAGGAAACCGGGTTTCGAGGAATACGTGGACGCGCTCAGGAAGGCTTGCGAAGTGACTTTTTAAAATTTTGCGGCAAAGCAATGCTCATGGGCATGATGCTTGAGCAGACGTACACCGAATTCCGGGATGCCTGCAGGAGGAACGGCTGGCCGCTTGAGGGAGAGAACGGCGAGACGTCCGTTGCCAGGGCTTTCGCCGGGCTTTCGTTTACCGCAAGCTTTGCGTTTGCGCCGGACTACACGGCAAGGCACGTCGGCGCGCTCTCGAAGAAGTACGGAGCGGAACCGGAGTTTGCCTATTTTTCGGAAGCGTTCAGGCAGGGACTGAAAGGGTAACGCATCGAAAGGACTTTTCAGGCGATGCCGCAGCTTTTGAGGACGTTACGCACTTCCGCGTGCACCTCGTCCTTTGGCTTTCCGCCATCGATTATGAACCACTTTCCGAACACGTTCTCAGAAGCCATCCTGCCGTAGGAGGCGTTCACTGCCGAGAGCAGGGCCTTGTCTTCCTCGTTCCTGTCCAGCTTGCCGTGCTCGCCCATCTTGCGCTTCATGGACTCCTCCGGGGTTATGCGCAGGAAGAAGACAATGTCCGGCTTTGGCAGGCCGAAGTCCTCCGCGAAGCGCATGGCCTTGTCCTGCGGGAAGCCACGGATGCCCTGGTAGGCTATCGTGGAGGTGAAGTAGCGGTCGCAGATGACGGTCTTCCCCTCGGAAAGCATGCGCTCTATCTTCTCCCTGTCCTTGACCATGTCGAGCGCGTAGAGGAGGAACTGGACCTGCGCGGAAAGCTCGGTCTTCTTTTCCAGGAACCTCCTGATGGTTGCGCCCAGGTCGCCTGCGTAATCCGGATACTCAAGCCTTTCGGCCTTGAGGCCCTGCTTTTTGAGCGCGAAAAGAAGCATCTTGCTCTGGGTCTCCGTGCCAGAGCCGTCTATTCCCTCGAAAACGACGAGTTTTCCTTTCATCCTACCTTCTGAGGCCTTCTTCTATGGCCTCTTGGACCCTGCCGTTCACCACCGCGACCTCACCCTCGACGTTGATGTCTATGAGGAGGCCCATTTTCGTGTAGAAGTCTATGAGGGGCGCCGTGTCCCTCTCGTATACCTGCAGCCTGTTCCTGACGACATCAGGCTTCTGGTCGTCCCTCTGGTAAAGCTGCCCGTCGCACTTGTCGCAGACGCCCTTCTTCCTCGGCGGCAGGTTCGTCTCGTGGTATATGGCCTCGCACTTCCTGCACGTCCACCTGCCCGAAAGCCGTTGGATTATCACATCCCTTGGCGCCGTCAGGTTGGCTACGAGGTCCATCTTTGCGACCTTGTCCAGTGCCTGCGCCTGTGGAATCGTCCTTGGGAAGCCGTCCAGGATGAAGCCCTTCTTGCAGTCTGCGCGCGTTATCCTGTCTTTGAGCAACTTTATGACGAGGGCGTCCGGAACGAGGCCTCCCGCGTCCATGTATTTCTTGGCCTCAAGCCCAAGCTTTGTGCCCTGCTTGACGTTCTCCCGAAGGATGTCGCCCGTGGATATCTTGACTATGCCATAGTGCTTTGCAACGAGATTGGAGTGTGTGCCCTTGCCCACGCCGGGAGCGCCGAGGAAGATTATCTTGACCATGTAAGCCGCCTCACTTCTTCCCCGTGCCTTTTCCTTTGGTGGCAGTCTTCCCCTTGGCCCTCTTCTCCTCGATTGCCGCCTGCGCCGCCGCAAGCCTTGCAATCGGCACCCTGAAGGGCGAGCAGGACACGTAGGTCATGCCAATCTTGTGGCAGAACTTTATGGTCTCCGGGTCGCCTCCGTGCTCGCCACAGATGCCTATCTCGAGCTTCGGGTTCGTCTTCCTGCCCTTCTCGATTGCAATCCTCACGAGCTCGCCGATGCCATCCTTGTCCAGCACCACGAACGGGTCCTGGGAGTAGACGCCCATGTCGAGGTAGACCTTCAGGAACTTGCCCGCGTCGTCGCGGCTGAAAGCAGCGCCGGCCTGGGTGAGGTCGTTTGTGCCAAACGAGAAGAACTGCGCGACCTCCGCCAGCTGGTCTGCGGTCACGCAGGCCCTGGGCACCTCTATCATCGTGCCCACCTCGTAGTCGAGCTTCTCCTTGCGTTCGTCGAAGACCTCCTTTACGACCTTGTGCGTGAGGTCCACCACAATCTTGAGCTCGTTTACGTGGCCCACCTGGGGTATCATTATCTTTGGCTTCACCTTGACGCCCTTCTTCCTGACGTTGAGCGCGGCCTCGATTATGGCCCGGACCTGCATCTCGGCTATCTCGGGATTGGTTATCAGGAGCCGCACGCCCCTGTGTCCGAGCATGGGGTTGAACTCCTTGAGTTCGTCCACCTTGGCCCTGGCCTTCTCCACAGAGACGCCGATGGCCTGCGCCATGTGCTGCATCTCATGCTCTTCCGTCGGGAGGAACTCGTGCAGCGGCGGGTCGATGAGCCTTATGGTCA
>JAZDJY010000015.1:0-7978 GCA_043803615.1 Candidatus Aenigmatarchaeota archaeon
AGCATCCTCTTTGGCATCCTGACCGCTACCTTCCTTATCGTCCCTTCAAGGAATACAGTCTTGAAGGTCCTGCCCTCTTTTCCGTAAAGCCACGCGTATACGAGCGTCCCAGGCCTTGCGAGTTCCACGAGTTTCATGTATCCTGCCCTTGGGTCTGGCAGGTGGTGGAGGACGCCTATCGACATTATGAAAGAAAACTTCCCGCTGAAGGGAAGATGGTATATGTCTCCCTGGACTATGTGGACGTTCTTCATCCTGCCACAGTTCCTGTAGGCCGCCTCCACGGCATCGGAGAGGTCAAAGCCCACGACCTCGCCGCCGTACTTCGCGGCGTAGTATGTGTGGCGCCCAAAGCCGCAGCCCGCGTCGAGGACGAGCTTGCCCCGGAAGAACGAAGGCTTGAGCGGCTCTATGTAGGAAAGGAAGTTCTTCTCGTACTCGGGGTACATCTCGGAGAAGGCATTCCACTGGAAGCCAAAGGATTCGGACGTCTTCTCCTTGAGCTTCTGGGCGCCCCCGCCGCCGGTCTTTTTTTCCGGCAGGATGTTTCCGTAGCGCTGCCTGAACTGTGACAGGAGTGCGCTGTTTATCATGGACGAAGGGAGCATCCTTAGTATGCCGGCTATCACCGGGTAGCTCTCTTTGCATCCTCCGCAGGAAAGCAGGCCGTCCTCGGTCTTGCCGCCATTTTCTTTGAGGATGGAAAGGGAAAGGCCGCGGCCGCATGAGGGGCATGCGAGCAGGGAAAGAAGCCTCTTTTTCATGGGAAAGTCAGACTCCAATAACGATTTCGGAGCGTTTCATATAAATATTGAGTGCTCTCTTTGGCCCGCTCAGGAGCATGGCGTTTCGTATATCATCGCTAGCGGCACGCCGTCCAGCGTGACGGAGTAGACGGGCTCCTCGCTCTCTAGGCAGCTTCGCGAAAGCTCGTTCACGTAGACGTCTGATGTGAAGAGGGAGAGCCTCGTCATGAGCACTACGTAGTCAACCTTCGAAAGAAGCTCCGGGTCGTCCCTCGTGTCCTGGATTCCTATTATCCGTATGTCGTCCCTTATTACGGTTTCCTGGTCGAAGCTGAAGCTGCCGAGCGTGCCGGAGGAAACGTCCATCCTCGTCGATATCTGCCCAATGTCGCCGTACTTGTAGGTGTTGAAGATGTTGTTTGCCATGGGCACGTAGACCGTCGCGTTCTCTTTTGCGTTCGCGCTGAGCCACTGCGCCGCCTGTAGGTATGCCTCGCCGGACCATTCAGTCTCGAAGATTCCTGCGCTGTAAACGCCGGGAGTCCCTCCCACGAGCTCCGAGAAGTACGCGTCTGTGTGGCCTTTGGCGATGGCGATGAGCCCCGGAAGCACGAAAAGGGTGATGAGGATTGCCGTCAGCATGAACTCCCGGTTTTTCATGCGCTTGAGCATCCTGAAGCCTTTTGCGCGCCTGATGAAATAATCGGCGCCGACGCCAGAAAGCATTGCTATGAAAGGCACCGCGGGAAGGCTTTGCTGTACGCCGTTGTAGGACACGCTGATTGCCATGAGCACAGCTACCGGGAAAATCGCGCTCAACAGTATGAGCAGGGACACGTATTTCTTCTTCACACGTTCGAGTGTGTCCTTCAGCGCCCTGAAGCCGCCCATGATGGAAAATGCCAGTATGACCAGCGGTATCGTGGAGATTAGCATCAGAAGAGGCATATAAAACGGCGTGTGCCCCAGCACCTCGCCCATGAAGAACTGTGTACTTTCCGGGCGCGCCTGTATCTGGAAGATGTAATAGGAAATCCACCATGACAGCCTCTCAAGCGGCTTGTACCAGAGCCATGGCCAGAGCAGGAATAAGAACAAAGGTGTCAGGAACATGAGGGAATATATTTGAACGGGCACCCGCCCCAGAATGCGGGGCTTTATTGAGCTGAAATTCATATTCTGTATTTTCCGCATTCTCCCCAGAAGTTCGCTCCTGTAGCTCACAACCAGCCATACAGCTATGACGACCGGTATGAACAAAGTCTGTTCCTTCGTGGTGAGGGCCACGGCGTAGACGATGCCAAAAAGTATTCCGTACTTACGGTTGGATAGGCTCTTCCAGAAGACCCATATGGTTATAATCCACAGGATGGCCGATGGCTCGTCGAACAGCATGTACTTGCTGTGAGCGAAGAACACAGGCATGAAGATGAGCGCAAGCGTGCCAAAAACCGCGGCTCTCCTGTTGTACGCCTCAAGGAGGAACAGGAAAACTACCGCTATTCCTATGGCCGTTAGGAACACTGTCGATAATCTGTGGGCCGCTATGGAAGCTATGACGTCAAGATGCGTACCGTTTGCGTACCATACCCCTGCCCATATCAGTCCCGACAGCGTGCCCGTGGACCTTGCCCTCCCTTCCCAGCATCTCTCGCCCCATTCGGAGACATCGCTTTTCTTGAGGCTGCCCTCGAAAAACTTGTCTGAAGAGGCGGTAAAATCGTCCGTTATGTTGCAAAAAAACAGGTCCGGCTTTCCAGTCGCTGCTGCATAGATGGAATAGGCCTTGGCCTTCGACTGGGCGATGTACCTGTTCTCATCCCACGTGATGCCCGTGCCGGACAAAGTCAGCAGCGCGAGCGCAAGGTATAAGGCTACCAGTGATATGGCTAAAATCTTATCGGCATCTTTCGTGATCAATCACCTGGGCTTCTCACCGGTCCGTATGTGTCCGGGCAGTCTGGATTATACTTCTCGCTTGAATAGGTGACGACGAGGAGAAGTTCCTTGCCTGTATTCTTTATCTCATGATACGAGTTTGGCTGTATGTAAACTTTGTCGAACGCATTCATTTTATGTTTTCTGCCATCGATTTCCACGGTGCAGCTTCCCTGGAGGACGCAGAACCACTCCATTTTCTTTTTGTGGTAGTGCCTGCCTCTTATTTTCCCCGGCTTTATGGTGAACGCATAGACCTGCCCTTTGGCGAACTCGTCCCTGAACACCTCGGCCAGCCATCCCCGTTCGTCTTCGTTGACTTTCAGTTTCATGCTCAATCCTCTTCCATTTACCGGTATTAAGGGTTGTATCTTTCGGTATTCCTATGTCCATGTCGCTTATATAGTTTTCCCCAACTTTCCGGCTAATCTTTTTGGCACTGTCTTATATGGTTTTCCTCTCCGCCCCGGTGTGTATGGCGCATCTACATCACCTGAAATTGCCGATTATGAAAGCTACGCCGTATGTGAGGTGCTGCAGGAACATGAGGGGCGGCACGACGAAAAATGATTTTATGCTTCCCACCTTCCTGACTGAATTGGCGCCTGATGCCGCCAGGGCGAGCGCATAGAGCACGACCGCAAGTCCCAGGACCTGCGCTGCGAGGCCGCTGGACAAAGACAGCGCTGCGAGGCCAATGAGGCCGGCCAGACCCAGTGAAGGAACCGCGTAAATGGCCTCTGCGGACTGCCTGTATCTTTTCATCACTTTCACTCTCATTACGCCCCTGCTGTAGACCTGTCTTATGTAACCCCCCATAGTGGACCTCGGGATGTGCCAGACGAACGCCTCCGGGACGAATACCATCCTGTACCCGGCGCGCTCTATCCTGTAATCAAGGTCCACGTCTTCCCCCGGAATCATCTTCGTATCGAACAGCCCAATCTCGTCAAGGACCCCTTTCCTGATGGCCATGTTCCCGCCGCGCGGGTAATACTTCCCCATCCGCCTCCTGGTCGTGCCCCTTATCCCTCCGGTCCCCATGAAGGACGTCAGGCAATAGTCTGCGCACCGTTCGAAGAATGGCTGCGTCTTCGGCGCGATGGCCGGGCCGCCGGAAACGCCCACCTGCGGGTCTTCCAGCGGCTTGATGAGGGCCGAGAGCCAGCCCCTTTCGAACAGCATGTCGTCGTCAATCGAGACTATTATGTCGCCTTTGGAGTTTTTTATCGCGCGGTTGCGCGCCGCCGAGAGCCTGGCGTTCTCCTGCCGGTGGTATTGTATCCTGATGGGGAGCTCCTTCATGAGCCTTTTCACGGCGTCTCCGGTACCGTCGGTGGAGCCGTCGTCTACCACGACGATTTCATACATGCGCCGGGGATAGTCCAGTCCGGACAGGGACCTGATGGTGCCTTCGAGTAATCCTTTCCTGTTATAGGTGGGAAGGATTATGGAAACCTTCTTTGCTTTTTTTGCCTTCATGCCAAGACCTGCCCGTCAGCTGAACTTCTTCCTTATGTTAATCGCCGTCTTCAGCTTCTGCGCAAACTCCCTCGGGGACCTTATCCTCATGAGCTGCCTCGCGAGGTATTTCTTCCCGTAATAGTGCTTGAAATACAGCGTCTTTACTGCGTGCCTGAGGTCGTTCTTGGTGAGATGCGGATACTCTATCAGGGAATCGAGCGCAGGATCGATTGGCCTGTAGGGCCCTTTCTCCGAGAGCCAGCCCTCCCTGATGGCGCGCTTCCGGAATTCCGTCCCGGGGAAGGGAGTGCAGATGGCTATGTGGACGATCTCGACTCCGAGCTTTTCCACTTTTTCCATAGTGTCCTTCATGGTCTCCTTCGTCTCGAGAGGGCAGCTGCCGAATAGCACGTTTATCTCCGGGTCGATGCCGTATTTCTTCAGGTTGCCTATCGCGACGTCTATCGTCTCCACGTCGAGGCCCTTGCCTATGTAATCCAGGATCTCCTGCCTGAACGACTCTATGCCCATGTCGACGTGCGTGACCCCGGCTTCCTTCATGGCCCTGACTATCTCTTCGTCCTTCAGCATGTCCGGCCTTGCCAGCAGCGCTATCTCCAGGCCGAATCCCTTTATCCCTTCCATTATGCCGATGGTCCTTTCCTTGCCCCAGACGAACTGGTCGTCCAGGATGAACACGGACCTGTACCCCTGCCGTGCTATTTCCCGAAATTCGCTTATGATGTTTTCCGGAGACCTCTTCGCCACGGGAGGTTTTCCCCTGTGGAACCTTTTCCATTCAAGCTCCCTTGCGAAGCTCAGCGAGTTGGGGACGCAGTAATAGCACTTGAAAGAGCAGTTCCGCGAGGTTAGCATCGTGGTGCTGGGCAGCTTCCTGAATTTCGCGTTGTAATACTTGCGCGAGTCCTCGAGCAGCGTCCTGTCCGGGATGGGAAGCCTGTCGATATTCGTTATCAGCGGCCTCATGCCGTTGTGCACGACCTTTCCCTTCCTCTTCCAGCTGATTCCTCTCACTGCGGATTTATCAGCCCTGTCGATGTTGCGCATGAGGTCGAGAAGTGTGTATTCGGGCTCGCCCCTCACGACAAAGTAATTGCTGCCCCTGAGGTACCTGTTCGGGTATGCGGAGGGGCCGGACCCCATGAATACGAACTTGGCGCCGGGATTCGCTTCTGATATCCGCGAGGCCGTGGCAAGGTCGTTTTCGATGCTGAGGAACACGCTGTAGAAAACGCAGACGTCGGGGCAAAAATCCATGGCCTCCTTTAGCGTCTTGTTCTCCACGACGCAGTCCGTGACCTTCACGTCAAAGCCTTTTTGCTGTAGCAGGGTGGCCGGATACAGCATGAATATGTTGTGCTGGAAGAAAACGGAGTAGTTGCAGCCGAACACCCTGTCTGGGACATTCTTCCCGGAAACCGGAGGTGTAAGGAAGAGCACGCGCTTCCCTGTCATTTGCCGAGCACCCTTGCGTAGGACTCATCGTCCCTGGATTGCCGGCTGACCACGAGCTCCCCTATGAGGCCCAGCGATATGAACTGCACGCCGGTGATGAGGAGGAACGTGCCCATCAGCAGGAGCGGCCTCTCACCGATGCTCTGCCCGAGCAGCCAGAGATATGAAAGGTAGCCGTCGATGATGAAGCCTATGAGTGAAAGCAGGAGCCCGATTGAACCGAAGAGGTGGAACGGCCTTTTGCTGTACGTCATGAGGAACTTGGCGGTGAGCAGGTCGAAGAATCCCCTGAAAATCCTTGAGCTGCCATACTTGGATTTTCCGTATTTCCTCGCCGTGTGCTTCACCTCCACCTCGCATACCCTGTGCTTATCGCCGGACACCAGCGCCGGTATGTACCTGTATATTTCCCCGTGGAGCCGCAGGCCCTTTGCGATGTCCCTCCTGAAAGCCTTGAACCCGCAGTTTGAGTCGTGTACCTTTATCCCCATGACGGCATTCGTCAGGCCGTTGAAAATCCTCGAGGAAGCTATTTTCGTCTGCTTGTCCTTCCTTTCCCTGCGCCACCCGACGACGAGGTCGCACTCTTTTATCTTGTCGAGGAATCTCGGAATGTCTTCCGGGCTGTCCTGGAGGTCTGCGTCCATGGTTATTATGACGTCCCCCGCGGCCTCCCGAAAGCCTGCCTTGAGGGCTTCGGACTTGCCGAAATTCCTCACGAATTTCACTGTCCTCACACGCCCGTCTTTTCCGCGGAGGCTCTCCATCACTTCGTAGCTTTTGTCCGTGCTGCCGTCGTCGACGAAGATGATTTCGTAACTTTTACCAATCCTTCCCATCGACTTCCTTATTCCCGTGTATAGCTCAGGCAGGCTCATCTCCTCGTTAAGCACCGGTATGACGATTGAAACGTCCGTGCCGCTGCGTTCGGTTCCGGTCTTCATGCATAATCTAAGAATATTCTTATTAAAAGCTTTGTTCTGGAGAAATCGCGCCAAACCGGTGCGAAAATCAACCGCGCCTCCATGCGAAAGCGGGCCGCGTTTTAGGCCGCCTGGCCGGCCGCCGTTGGCCTGTATTTATAAATCAAGAATCGCGTTTCTCATCTCATGTGGATTTCCTTGTTCGTCCCCGCGTACAATGAGGAACAAATCATCGCTGCCAACATACGGCGGATACATGAGTCGTTGTCAAAATCGTTCTCCGCGTTTGAGCTGGTCATCGTCGACGACAGTTCGACGGATTCGACGAATGCCATCGCGCAGGAACTGGAAAAAACCCTTCCGCATGTGCGGGTGATGCGCTACGGCAACGGGCCAAGCCGCAGGGAGAACCTCGGGAAAGCCATGAGAACCGCACGATTCAACATAGTCGCTTACATGGACCTAGACCTTGCCGTGCCGCTCATGTTCCTGCCCCGGCTGGTCAGCGCCGTGGAGCGGGGAGCCGACATTGCCATAGGCAGCAGGTACCTGCCCGGCAGCGAGTTCGAGCGCGGTCCCTATCGCCTGCTCATCAGCAAACTCTACCACACCGGTCTTCACATACTCTTCGGTTCGCAGATTACCGACTACCAGTGCGGACTGAAGGTCTTCAGGAGGGACGTGCTGCGCAAGCTGCTCGATTCCGCCGGTTATGACTCGGGATTCATCAGGGGCTGGTTCTGGGACGCCGAAATGCTTCTGAGAGCGCAAAGGAGCGGCTATGAAATAGCCGAAATCCCGGTCGTGTGGAAAAGGGGCACGAAGAGCTCATTCAGGCTGCGCAGGGAACTACGGATGCTGCCATACATCGTCGGCCTGAGGGGACGCCTCGGGAAATGCGCTGGCAGATGAGAGCCGTTCAGGGTGTCGGGTGGGGGAGCCGGAGCCGCCCGCTTTCATCGGTGCCCGTGGCCATTCTTTGGCGTGAGATGATAGATTTGCAGGACGTAGGGGCCCGTCCGGGATACGGCGCGATGACGGATGGAAAATCGCGTCTTTAGCATCCTTGTCATCTTGGCGACTCCCTTGGCGTCACGGCCCTGGTCGCGTGAAAAAAGGAACCTACCCCACCAGCTCCGCTGGTCCGTGACGGGCACCGTGTCCATGACCAGAACCTTCGCTTCTGGCTTGGCTACACGCAAAACATCCGCAAGGACATGGCCCATCATCCGGTCCGGTATGTGATGGAACACTGCGTTTATCAAGATGTTGTCGAAGGTGCAGTCTGGAAAGGGACACCGCTTCTCGTACTGCAGGAACGTGTAACCCGTGTGTCTCTTTCTTGCGTACGCTATGGCGGGGCCGTCCACGTCGATGCCGACGTAGTCTTTCTTGCCGAACATGCCGGAGAAATATCCTGTCCCGCAGCCG
>JAZDJY010000016.1:0-3272 GCA_043803615.1 Candidatus Aenigmatarchaeota archaeon
ATTTAGGTATCCCGAACTCGGATTTCTTTATCCTTATCAGAAGGTACGCGTTGTCGTCGATGATGAATACGCTCATCGGCACCTTCTTGTCGAGCGTGCTTATCTCGAATGCCTCCATTATCTTCTTCGGGAGCATTATCCTGTTGCTGTTGCCGAGCTTTCCCGTGGTCAGCAGGTATTTCATGGTGTCCCTGCCGCCGGGCAGGACGAGTATGTCGCTTGTGTGGTACCTGAGTATCTTGTATTCCTCCTGGCTCACGGAAAGCTTGAGTTGTATCTGGCCGCCGTTCATGTCGACGGACTTTATTTCGGCCATAGTTTACTTCTCCGGGCGAAATATTTAAACTTTCCTGTGTCTTTCCTCGTATTGGCACGTTTTTAAGTAGACGGCGCAAAAATAGTATTATGAAAACAAGGTCCAGGAAAATACTCGAGACCGTGATTGATTCCGAAGCGAATAAAAAGGGACGCGGAAAAGGTTCAGGCGCCGCAAAAGTGTCCTTAGGAAAGACAAGGCCGGCAAAGCTGGAAGCCGAAGCTGAAGACAGGTTCATGAAGACCGGGGTGGAGGGCCTTGACGGCCTCTTCAGGGACGGGATACCAAAGAACAGTTCCGTGCTCATCGCCGGAGGCGCGGGCTCCGGAAAGACCCTCCTGTCGCTGCAGATACTCTACAACGCGGCAAAGGCCGGGAAGAAGTGCTTCTACATGTCTTTTGAGGAGTCGGAAGAGAGGCTGCGGTCCCACATGGGAAAATTCGGGTGGGTGCTTGGCGAAAATGAAAAGAACCTCGCAATAAAGAGGTTCAACCTGTTCGACATAACAAGGTACATAGACGCGCTCCTCGCAAAGCAGTCGGGCGACCTCCTCATAGACGTGAAGCCCGTCATGTTTCCCAAGGGGTTCGTGCCGGAGATGATAGTCGTGGACTCCCTGACGGCGATAGCTTCCGCGTTCTACGGCAAGGGAGAGACCTACAGGCTCTACATAGAGCAGCTCTTCAGGTTCTTCGAGGAGCAGAATGTGACGACCTTCCTAATATCCGAGACCAACCAGGACCCGAAGGTCTTCAGCCCGACGGGCGTCGAGGAGTTCCTCGCCGACGGCGTGATAGTCCTCTACAGCATAAGAAGGGGAAACGTCAGGGAGAACGGGATAGAAGTCCTCAAGATGAGGGGCGCAAAGCATGAGAAGAAGGTAGTCGCCATGCAGATACTGGACAACAAGGGTGTGGAGATATACCCCGAGCAGGAAGTCTTCAGCGTTGACCAGTGAGAGGGTCTTCCGGGTTTTTTATGGCAAGCTAATAAGCTGTTTCTGCAATAATATAATGTAGGTTAACTGGATAAGCGCACTCTGAAACCGTTATCCTGAAGCCTGTAGGTTGACAGGTGGCGGTGTTTGGCCCACAAGAAGTACATAAAGAGGAACGGCAAGGTTTTCGGCCCTTATTATTACGAGAACTACAGGGTGGGAAGCAAGGTAAAAACGCGGTACATCGGGACGAAGCCGCCTTCGCATGGGAGCAGGTTGACGTCGCTGAAAGGCAACCGAATCGTCCTGCCCGCAGCCGTCCTTGCTGCAGTCTTGGTCTTCGCGATAGCCGGCACGACGTTCACCGGAATGCTCGCTGATGAAAGGCGTGTATTGCTGTCCGAGAACGTCTCGTTCTCCGTTGCGGGAGGCGGGTCCGCCGCATGGGAGCCGCAGGTGCAAGGAGAGCTTCGGTCCTTCAGGATAAGCGGGAGAGCCGAAGGAAATGGCAGTGTGAGAATCTACCTTAAAGAAAAGGACGGTGATGCCAGATATCTCGTCCTAGATACGGAGTTACAGAATGGCAGTGTCCTTCCCATACCGACCGGATTTGCGATAGGAGAGGAAAACGGTTCCGTGGAAACAACAGAAGTCCAGCCGGAGAATGGAAGCGAAAACGTTCCGGGTTACGGACCCGGTCTGCCAGCGGAGGAGACAGCAAACGGATCGGTTGGTGATGGAGCAGCACCGGAAGGCGCGGAGAACACAACTTACGTTAATGAGAGCCTGCCAGAAATCCCCGGAAACGTTACGATGTCCGATGAAAGCGGCATGCCTGCAGAAGAATCTGTAAATGAAACTCCGGCAGGGGAGGCGGGATCCATGCCCGCATATGTGGAGAACGAAACAATTCCCACGGAAGCGGCCGTGGAAATCACGTTTTTCGCGGACGCCTGCGAGGAGACCTGCATGATGTCCGGTTCCGCTGATTCCTATGATATAATAGTCGAAGCCGGGGAAGGGACGGTCGTGAAAATAGATATGATAAGCTACGTCGTCCTTGAGGCTGCGGAAGCCCCAGCGCCGGAGCAGGCTGCAGAGCCGAACATCAGCGCGGCCGCTGTGAATGAAACCGGCGTCCCGGATGAGGCATACGGACTGCGCAGGATGATAGGCAAAGGCAAGTTCTCCGGAAGGGTGGAGCTGAAAAACGTCAGCAGGGATGGCGGAAAGTCCAACGTGGACATCGCCTTTTCCGATGAGAGGGGCGGTGGAAGGGGTCTCATAAGGCTTTACGGTGTGGGCAACGTCTCGGACATAGCCGCAATACAGACTGGCGAGTACGGCAAGGCTGTCGAAAAGATGGTCCTCACGACGGACGCCGTCGCTGTCAACGTGACCGGGATGGAAAGAGCGGAGATAACCATGCCAAAGAGAGGCCAGGTTGGCATGATACTGCGGTGCCAGGAATGGGACTATGAAAACTTCATGTGCGCGGGCGACTGGGAAGACGCCGGGTTACCATTCACCGACAACGGCACCCACGTGACCTTCGAGGTCTCCGGGTTCAGCGGCTACGCGGGGGCGCAGATAACGGTGATAAGCCTGCAGTCGTATCCTGACGTCGGTGGGGAGTGGGCCGTGGAGTTCGCAACCGAAGGCATTGCAGACCTCACGATAACGGCAGCCGGCGGAACGTCCTTTGGCATTGAAGGCGGGGATGGCGACCTTGAATTCCTTTCACTTTCGTGCGGCGGGGAGGATGTCCCGTATGAATGGGTCAATGGCTCGGTTTTCGCCGCGAACTACTCGTGCAATGCGACGGGAGGTGAGAAGAGCAAGGTCCTCACTACTGGAAAGCACGTGCTGGAATTCAGCTTCGGCGGCGACGTGGCGTATGCGAGGAACCTTGCCGGATATGGAGGTTACAAGGTCCAGTCCGGGTACAGTGTCATGCCCATAGGAAGCCACACGGTGTACGTGCCGCTGCCCGAGCCCGTCGCAGACGTGACCAGGGC
>JAZDJY010000017.1:0-4375 GCA_043803615.1 Candidatus Aenigmatarchaeota archaeon
CCTATGTCGTAGACTATCTGCCGGATGGTCGTCCCGAGGGGCACCTCTATTATCCCCGGCCTCACCACGTTTCCCGCAAGGCATATCTCCTTTGTTCCCTTGGACTTCTCGGTCCCAATCTTTGCGTACTCCCTGCCGCCCATCCTCATCGCGGTCGCAACGTGGGCCCACGTGCCGACGTTGTTTATCACGGTGGGCTTTCCATAAAGGCCGCTGTCGGTGGGGAACGGCGGCCTGGGCCTAGGCATCCCCCTCTTTCCCTCGATTGAGGCCATTAGCGCGGTCTCCTCGCCGCAGACGAACGCGCCCGCGCCCTTCTGAAGCCGTAGCGTGAAATTGAAACCCGGGACTCCCATGACGTCCTTCCCAAGGAGGCCGGCCTCGTAGGCCTTGGAAAGCGTCTTCTCCAGCGCCTCTATGGCAAGCGGCGCCTCGGCCCTCGCGTAGACGTAGCCCTCGTCGGCCCCGGTCGCGTACGCTCCAATCGTTATGCCCTCTATCACCCTGAACGGGTCTGACACGACGACGGTCTTGTTCATGAACGCGCCCGGGTCGCCCTCATCCGCGTTGCAGATGATGTACTTCTTCCCGGACTTGCCTGCAATCATGTCCCACTTCTTCCACGTGGGAAAGCCCGCCCCGCCCCTGCCGCGAAGGCCCGAGTCCCTTATCTCGGCTATCACGTCCGCGGGCTTCATAGAGAGCGCCCGTGAAAGGCCGGAGTAGCCGCCTCTTGCCACATATTGCGCAAGGTCGAGGGGCTCGGTCACGCCGCAGTTTTCCATGACCAGCCTCTTCTGCTTCTTGTAGAAGGGAAGCTCGTTTATGTCGTGGCACACGAGCAGCTCCTTGCACTCGGTGCCCTTCCTTATGCACGCTATGAGCTTTCCGACGTTTTCCTTGCTTACCTTGCCGTATATGGCCTGCTTTCCATCCTGCACGACCGTGACTATCGGTTCGTTGTGGCACATGCCTATGCAGCCCACGCGCACGACCGGCATGGAGAGTCTTGCCTTCCTCAGCTCATCGAGCACGGCAAGTCCCCCAGCCGACACCCCGCATATGGCAAGGCCTACCGTCACCCTGTCAGAGGAAAGCTTCTTCCTTGCCATCTCTAGGTCCAGCTTCTTTCCCAGGTCCATCATGGCAGCGCCTCCAGCAGCTTCTTGAGCTTTGCCTTGTCGAGCTCTCCATAGACGTCGTCATTCACCATGATGTTGGGAGCCCTGGCGCACGCGCCTATGCAGTTGACGCACTGCAGCGTGAATTTTCCATCCTTCGTGGTCTGCCCGGGCTTTATGCCGAGGAACTCCTCAAGGTACTCGAGGAGCCCGGCCGAGCCCTTGACGTGGCAGGCCGTCCCGCGGCAGAGACGCAGCATGTACTTGCCCCTCTTCTCAAGCCGGAACTGCGAGTAGAACGTGGCGACCCCGTAGACGTCGACTCCGGGCATGCCCTTCTCCTTGCAAAGCCGGACCATCTCCTCTCTTGGCAGGTAGCCCTTCTTCTCCTGCAGGGCGAGGAGCAGGTTTATCGTGTTGTCCGGGGCATTCCAAAGAGGATGCTTGGTGGTCTTCGCATGCACCACTCTCTTTCTCCGGGAAGCCTTACTTTTAGACGGAATAAGCGCACCTAATAAGTATTCAATTTTGTCTTAATTAAAGCGCCTGCCGCGCCCGCGCTAAGCCGCCGATCTCTTGGCAATCCACGCCCTCTGCAGGGCCGTGATGTTACTAAGGAACGCAAGGAGCACTATCGCGTAGGTCAGGTAGAGCGGATTCACGGAGGCAAGGATGATGCCTGTGAAGAGTATGAGCATCCTTTCCGCCCTCTCTACGAGACCTCCCTTTATCTCGTCCCTCACAAGGTTCTTCTCCTTTGCCGCGGCCTTGGCGTACGAGGTCATCAGCGAGCCGAAGAGCAGCACGAATACCCACACCGCCGCCGGGAGCATGAGCCCCGGTATCCCGCCGGAAAGCGAGAGAAAAAGGAGGCTCAGTATCACTATGAACTCCACATACCTGTCCATCATGGTGTCCAGGTACGCGCCGAAGTTGCTGGCCTTCCCGGTCGCCCTTGCGACGGCCCCGTCGGCCATGTCAAGGATTGCGCACAGCATGAAGAGCGCTGCAGCGAGAATGAACTCGGATTGCGTTATGAGATAGGCCGAGGCGAGGGCCGGGATGATGCTGAGCAGGGTTATGGTATTTGCAGGCAGGCCCGCCATCCTGAAGGCCTTCCCTACGGCCTGGGACACGCCCTCGAACTTATGCCTCTTGCCGTAGAACGTCATAATATATTGTATCGGCCATTTCCCTAATTAATAATAAGGATGCAGAGGCAGCTAGACCTTTTGCCTTGCTTTCATTAAATTCTCTAGAATAGGTCCGCATTCCTCTCCACTGCTCAAATTCCCTAATCCGCAGGGAGGGGTCAACAGGTCTCCTTCCTGGAAATTCTTGGCATCTCCTCTTTCAACGATTCCCCAGGCAACCTTTTTGCTGCTTCTGTAATTTTTGTAGCCATCCGATTTGACGAACGAACTCCAGTACTTCGAAGCATCGAAGCTTATGACGTCCAGGAAATCCAGTCCGAAGAGGCCGCCCCAATTGAAATTGCCGCACGTGTGCACCCCGAACGTGACGTTGCCGTTCCTTGCCGCATCGTCGCGCAGCTGCCTCCAGAGGTTCTTGTAATCGACGCCGGTGAAGCCCATGCTCTCGTACTCGGCCTTGCTCAGTCCCATCGCCTCGTAGTCTACCATCTCTAGCGACGGCTCGTCCAGGAAGAAGATGAGCTTTTCCACGTCGAAACCTTCCATTATCCTCATCATGTGCTCCCTTGACATCTCGAGCGCCTTCTTTTCCGTGTACCTCCCGTTGCCGGCGGAGACTATCGTTGCCGGGCCCACGCCCTGTATCTTGGCGATGTCCCTTCCCTTCACGGCCGCCTGGAAGTCCTGGAGGCAGCTGAGGTGCCCCGGGGTCTTTATGTATTCCATCATGGCCTCCCCAAGCCTTGGCAGCTCTGGCAGGAACGGGATGTCGTGCTTCAGTGAGTAGTCTATGGCCTGACTTGGGTCGAGGTATGGCAGGGAGCCTATCTGGGTTATCATACTATCTAGAATGAAGTGAAATTATATATTTGGATTTCACTTGCCGTAGTACTCGTTCCCGAGGTGGGTTATGAGGTCCTCGCCCATCATGTGGCGCAGGGTGTTCTTGAGCTTTGCGTGCTGGATGAAGAGGTCGTGCTCCGGGTAGACCGAGGGAGCGTGCATGGGCGCCTTGAAATAAAAGGAGAGCCACTCCTGTATCCCGGACATGCCCGCGCGCTTCGCAAAGTCCATGAAGAGCGCAAGGTCAAGGACTATCGGCGCGGCAAGAATGCTGTCCTTGCAGAGGAAGTTAATCTTTATCTGCATGGGATAGCCGAGCCATCCGAAGATGTCGATGTTGTCCCATCCTTCCTTGTCGTCGCCCTTCGGCGGGTAGTATTCTATCCGGACCTTGTGGCACATGTTTCCGTAGAGCTGCGGGTACGTCTCGGGCTGGAATATGTACTCAAGCGAGGACTTCTTGCTTACTTCCTTGCTCTTGAAGGAGCCCGGGTCGTCCAGGACCAGGCCGTCCCTGTTGCCCAGGATGTTCGTGGAAAACCAGCCGCGGACGCCAAGCATCCTTGCCTTGAGCGCGGGCGCAATCACGGTCTTCATGAGCGTCTGGCCGGTCTTGAAGTCCTTGCCGCATATGGGCACGCCCTTCTCCTGCGAAAGTTCCATGAGCGCAGGGACGTCGGTCGTGAAGTGCGGCGCCCCGTTTGCGTAGGGCACGCCCTCCATTATGGCGGCATAAGCGTAAATCATGGATGGCGAGATGTCGGGGCTGCTGTCGCGAAGGCCCCGTTCGAAAGATTCAATCGTAGCGTGGACGGGCTTGGGCTCCATGTAGGATTCCGTGCTTGCGCACCAGACGACGACCATCCTTGCGAGGTTCTTCTCCTTCTTGAAATTCCTTATGTCCTGCCTCACCTGCTGCGCAAGGTCCATCTTGTCCTTGCCCCTCTTGACGTTCTTGCCGTTGATGTTCCTCACGAAGTTCCTATCGAAGACCGCAGTCATGGGCTTTATCCGCACAAGCGCCGCCTTCACAGGTTGCAGGTCGCGGACGTCGAGAACCCCTGCCTTCACCGCAGACTCGTAGGCGTTGTCCGGGAAGATGTCCCATGCCGCAAACTCGATGTCCTTTAAGCTTGCTAGCGGCACGAAGTCTTTTATGAGCGGGCTCCGCTGCTCGTCCCTCCTGCCCAGCCTTATGGTCTGCATCTGCGTGACGCTTCCGACCGGAACGGAAAGGCCCCTCCTCACCCTCATGAC
>JAZDJY010000018.1:0-2753 GCA_043803615.1 Candidatus Aenigmatarchaeota archaeon
ATGGTCAAGGAGACCGAGATGGAGTCTGTCGGAGCATTCAGGGGCAGGTAGATTGGGTATGGTAAATAGTGGTTGCTGGATGCATCGAAACTCGCTGGAGGTTTCGATATGAAATGCTCATTCTGCGGCGCCGAAATCCCTGCGGGCAGCGGGAAGATGTTCGTCAAGAACTCCGGGCTGGTGTTCTACTTCTGTAAGTCGAAGTGCCAGAAGAACTGGAAGATGGGGCGGGACGGCAAGAGGGTCAAGTGGACCGGCAGGTTCGCCGAGTTCAAGGGCAAGTAAAGAAAAGCAATTTATTGCGCCGCCGGTTAGTTCTATTATGAAAGTCACTTCTTCCGGCAGGACCGCCGAGTACAGGACTATCTGGCTCGAAGGCAATGTAGTGAAGATGATAGACCAGCCCAAGCTTCCCCACTTCTTCAGGATAGCCGCGGCAGGAAACCACAAGGAGACGGCGGACGCCATAAGGACCATGGTCGTCAGGGGTGCGCCCGCCATAGGCGCCGCCGGCGCATTCGGCATCGCGCAGGCAGCCTTGGAGTTCCGCGGGACTGACATGAGGAAGTTCTCGGAGCACATGAAAGCGGCAGAGAAGCTGCTCTCCTCGACGAGGCCCACGGCCTACGACCTCTTCCACGCGATAGGCGCCGTCATGGATTCCATGAAGGGCGCAGGGAACGTCGCTTCGGCAAGGGAGGAAGCGGTCGCGGCAGCCAAGGCGTATGCCGACGGGTCCGCCGAGAAGTGCAGGATGATTGGAGTGCACGGAGAGAAGCTGATAAAGAGCGGCTACGGGGTGCTCACGCACTGCAACGCCGGGGCTCTTGCCTGCGTGGACTACGGGACGGCGCTCGCCCCCATGAGGGCCGCCCATGCGAAGAAAAAGATGATGCACGTGTTCGTGGACGAGACCAGGCCGAGGCTGCAGGGGGCAAACCTCACCGCCTGGGAGATGGCGATGGAAGGAATTCCCCACAGCCTGATTGCGGACAACGCAGCCGGGCACTTCATGCAGCGCGGGGAGGTGGACATCGTGATAGTGGGCGCCGACAGGATTGCGGCAAATGGGGACGTGGCGAACAAGATAGGGACGTACGAGAAGGCGGTGCTTGCAAAGGAGAACGGCATACCGTTCTACGTCGCGGCACCAAGTTCTACCATAGACCTTGCGTGCAGGAGCGGGAAGGACATACCGATAGAGGAGCGCCCGGAGGATGAGGTACTTTATGTGTGGGGCAGGCCCGACAACCCCTTCTACCTTTCCACGGAGCGCGTGAGGATAGCGCCCAGGGAAACCCACGCGAGGAATCCTTCGTTTGATGTGACGCCTGCCAGGTACGTCACCGGAATAATAACGGAGAAAGGTGTAGTGAAGCCCTCCCACATCCACAGCTTCATGAAGTCCAGAAAGGACGGCAGGAAAGGCTGATTCTGATGACGATAAGAGCCGTCATCTTCGACCTGGACGGCGTGATTGCCGATAGCGAACCTATTTCAGGGAAGTCGACTGCGATGGTGCTCGGAAAGCGCGGCATCAGACTCACGGACGAGGAGCGCCGCCTCGCCTTCGGCAGGAGGTCGCCTGACATATTCAGAGACGCGCTCCGGTCCAGGGGAATGAAGTTTGCCAGAGTTGACATAGAAACGATGGTCGGAGAGAAGAACGCTATAATGCTGGACCTGATGAAGGGAAACCTGAAGGCGGTGCCGGGCTCCCTTGAGCTCATCGGGTTCCTCTCAGGCAAAGGGCTCAAGCTTGCCCTCGCGACGAGTTCGCACCGGGACAAGATGGAGATGGAGCTAAGGGAGCTGGGCATAAATGAACTTTTCCCGATAATCGTCACCGGCGACGACGTCTCGAAGGGAAAGCCCGACCCGGAGATATTCCTGCTTGCGGCAAGGAGGCTTGGCGTCCCGCCATCGGAGTGCGCGGTCATAGAGGACTCGGCCTTCGGCGTGCAGGCCGCGAAGAGAGCGGGCATGTTTGCGATAGGCTTTGCGAGCAGGAACAGCCCGGGACAGGACCTGTCTGGCGCAGACTTTGTGGTTTCTGACCTCGGCGAGGCGGCGGCATTCATATCCCGCGCTCTCTAGCTCCGGATCCTGGCCACCACAAGAGCACCGGTCAAATCCGGTAATATCTTATAATATCAGTCTCGGGCAAATAATAGTAATGGGAGAAATTGGAAAGACTAAAGAGAACGACTCATCGTTCTTTTCGGTACGCAGGAAAATCTTTCTGAACTTGGCTTTGATTTCCGTCATCTACATGCTGGCAATGGTCGGCAGCTATTTCATGATGAGCCAGATAGTCGCACAGGACCAGCTATCAGCCACGCTGTCCGTCCAGATGATACTCATATGTCTCTCAATCCTGGTAGCCGGAGTGGTCATTTCCACTTTCATCTCGAGGTCGATAACGAAGCCGATAGCGGAATTCAGGGAGGCGGCCCGGAAGATAGGCGAGGGCAAGATGGACACGAGGATAGGCATCAGAACGAAGGATGAATTCGGGAAACTCGCCTACTCATTCAACATGATGGCCGCCGAAATCAAGACAACCCACGAGAGCCTGCAGAGGCACACCGAAGAGCTTGAGACGAAGGTGAAAGAGAGGACCAGTGAGCTCGAGCGGAAGCTATCGGAGCTCACGGAAACCAAGACGGCCGTCGTGAACATGATGGACGACATGGACAATGCAAACAAGGAGCTCGTGGTCACGAAAGGCGAGCTCGAGGAAAGCCTGAAGA
>JAZDJY010000019.1:0-2453 GCA_043803615.1 Candidatus Aenigmatarchaeota archaeon
CTCCCCGGTAAGGCTGGACGCGTTCCTTGCGGGGCTGTTCATCGGCGCCCTCTTCCTGCACAGCGCGGCCGTCAGCATCTGCAAGACGAAGGCCGTCGTGGACAGGCGCATCTCAAGGCATGTCTGCCAGGAGGGGGAGAAGGTGACCATGACGACGAGCATGCGTTCCCCAATCCCTCTGCCGAATGCTTCCCTTCCGCCCATAAAGGCCGGGCAGGGCAGGATTGCGGGCCGGAAGCTGAGGCTTGAAAGGGACGTGCTCGGCAGGGCCGCCGTGAACACGGAAGACATCCTGCTGCGCGAGGGCTATTACAACTTCGACATAGTGCCCGTCAGCGTCTTCACCATGCCCGCGTTCCACACGACAATCTACAGGGTATGCGACACCAACGCGGACGTGTCCGTGCTCCCGGCGCTGAAATTCAGGACGCGCATCTTCACCCGGAGGCCGTCGGTCGCAAGGGAGAGCGGCTCCCTGGTCAGGAAGCAACTAGGCTCGAGCATGGATTTTGCGAACCTGCGGCCGTACACGCACGACGATTCCTTCAGCAGGATATGGTGGAAGGGGCTGGCGAAGTACGGAAGCCTCATGGTGAAGGAGTACCACTCGTTCGGCGAGGACAGGTGGATGCTGGTCCTCGACCTTACCAATCCCAATCTCGGGGAGGAAAAGGTAAAGGACATGCTGAGGTTTGCGAGGCTTTTCATAGAGCTCTGCACGAGGAAGGACATCGCCATAGGCATCTCCGCTTTCTCGCCCACCTTCCATTACGTCGATTTCGGTACGGACAAGAAAGAACTGCTCACGTCGCTTACCAAGATCACGTCGCCGGTCTTTGAGATATCGCAGAAGGGCGTCGAGCTCATCCTGCGGGATGCGGTGGGCCCGGAGATGGGAAAGCTCATGGCGAAATGCAGGAGGAAAAGGATAACGCTCTCCAGCGTATACTCTTACTCGGGCCTCGGCGCGAGGAAAACGTTCTTCTCGTGGAAGGGCGGGAACGCCTTCAGGGCGTGCACGAAGAGCCTTTTCACGAACATGAGGAAGAGCGGAAAGATCGTGGTCGTGACCGACGGCAGCCCGGGGAACCTTGAGATGTTCAGGAAGTTCAAGGCCGTGTGCGAGCACAGGCGGTGCAATTACGTTTTCGTCATGACGGAGGATGTGAAGGGCATGAGGGAGTCCATGAAGCTGGCGAGGATAAAGTCCGTACACGTTCCTTACGAGGAGCTCGCGACGCCCCGCTTCGTGTCAGACCTCGTGGGCCTTTTGTGAGGTGATGGCATGAAGATGTTTGCGCAGAAGCTTGGGAGGTTTTACCTGCAGTTCCTCATGATCATAGCCATAGGCGCATGCTTTGCCTACGTCCTCAACGGGATTTTCATGGTCGGGGACGACAAGTCGAGGATACTCTTTTCCGCCGTGTTCCTGCTTCTCTTCTCGGGAGCCCTCGTGGCCATAGAGAAGGTTTTATGACGCGGCCTTGCTGGCTGCCATGGAGAAGTTCGTGCAGTCAATTTAAGATGGCTGCGACAACAATTAATCAATGGCTGACCAGAACCTGGTTGACTACGTCAGAAGCTCGCTTTCCCAGGGCTATTCCGCTGATTCTGTAAGGCAGGCCCTCGTCCAGCAGGGCTGGGACCCGGGCAGCATAAACGAGGCGTTCGCCTTGGCGAGTGGGAGTATGAGATCACAAGCCTACATGGCGCCAACTCCGCAGCAGGGACAGGCCGCGGCGCAGCCTGGGAAGAGGCCCATGCTCGTGACCGTCCTTTGCGCAATCGGATTTATCTTTTCCGTTATTTCGATACTCATCGGCATCGCGGCACTGCTCTTAGGCTCGTTGTTCGGTGCGCTTGGCGGATCCACGCTAGGCGGAGAGGAGAACACGGAAGCGCTGGGCATGCTTGGCTCACTTGTAATGCTTGCCTCCATCATACCGCTTGTGACCGGAGCAGTCGGCATAGCCGTATTCATCCTGCTGCTGAAAATGAAGAGGAAAGGATTCCTTTTAACAATCGTGCTGGGAGCGATATCGATAGCTTATGGCATATACACGCTGAACGTGCTGGGGATTGCATTCTGGGTATTCGCTATAGTTGTCATGGTAATCCACAGGAAGGACTTCCGTTAGCTAGATTATGTGCCTGAGTATCCCTCTCAAGTCCTTTCCCTCTATCACGACGTTTGCCGCCTTCTTGACGTCGTCGCTTGCGTTGAAGGCTATGCCCAGGCCCGCGGCCTTTATGGCGTCGATGTCGTTATAGGCGTCGCCTACGAAGACGCACTCCGACACCTTCACCCCTTCGCTTGCTGCGAGGTCGCGCAGCACCTTTGCCTTGTGGTCGCCGTGGTCGAACTGCGGGGGGACTATGCAATCATCTATCGTGCCGTCGGCGTTGTACGTGAGCCTGTTTATGACTATGTGGGAAAAGAACCTGTCAGCGTC
>JAZDJY010000020.1:0-2028 GCA_043803615.1 Candidatus Aenigmatarchaeota archaeon
CTCCTCGAATCCCTCAAACCCCTCTAACGCCTCGAACGTGGGCATCCTTTTCCTGGCTGCGCTGCCGCCGGAGCCTGGGATTTTTATCACATCCCCGAGACTGAAATATAAAATCCCGTCTGCCCCGGCGGAATCGCCATCTTTGTCATAAAAGGACATGTCTGGGAGCTTCGCAAGCCACCCATTCCTTTCCCAGTAGGTGAGCTCTTCCCTGTCGATGAGCGTGAGATTGCCGGCCTCGTCGGTTTCCCATGATTCCTTCGGTGGCCTCTGGCCCATGTCGGACTGTTTCCATGCAAGCCATGCATCGTAGAACTGCACCTTGAGCGCCCGGATGTCTGAACTCTCCCCGGGAGCGTAAAGCTTCATCACGTCCGGGAAGTTTCCAAGCTCGCTTGCGTATTCTCCTGCCATATTCACTCTTCCTCGGAAAATTTTATAAATGCCTTGCGGGCACACTGCAACGGCATCCCAGGCGTCAGGTTTATATATTACCCATGGACAATACATCATATGAACAAGAATTCATATGATAACTTCTTCATGAACTTCGCCACGAAGTCGAAGTTCGACATAGTGATGGCGCTGCGCGACGGTCCGCTGAGCGTGACGGAGATAGCAAGGAAGGTGGGGGACGAGCAGAGCGCGGTGTCCCACAACCTGCTCAAGATGGAAGGATGCCGCGTGCTGAACGTCAGGAAGGCGGGAAAGCAGCGCATATACTCGCTCAACGAGGAGACCGTGGTGCCGCTGCTCAAGCTCGTGGAGAGCCACGTGAAGAGGTGCTGCATGGGAAGGTGCAAGAAATGAGGAAGGATATGCATCATGACCCTCCCAAGGCTTGCCTGGCCGTATCTGACAGCATGGGAAGGTGCAGGGAATGAAGAGGATTTATTTTGACAACGCCGCAACGACGCGCGTCGACCCGGAGGTCCTGAAGGCTATGCTGCCCTACATGGAGGAGAAGTTCGGCAACATGGCGAGCCTGCACTCGTTTGGGAGGGAAGCCGAGGCCGCCACCGAGGACGCGAGGAGGGCCATATCGAAGAAGGTCAACGGCAAGGAGCACAGGCTCGTGTTCACGAGCGGCGGGACCGAGTCCAACAACTTCGCCCTCAAGGGCGCGGCGTTTGCCGGCAGGGGGAAGGGCAAGCACATCATAACGACGAAGATTGAGCACGACTGCATACTGAACTCGGCCAAGTGGCTGGGAAAGAACGGCTTCGACGTGACGTACCTTCCGGTCGACCGGGAGGGCTTCGTCGACCCTTCGGCGCTTGCCTCAGCCATAAGGAAGGATACGATTATCGCGTCCGTCATACACGCAAACAACGAGATAGGCACGATTGAGCCCATAAGGGAGCTGGGGAAGGTGGCCCACGAGAAGGGCGTGCTCTTCCACACGGACGCCTGCCAGAGCTTTGCGAAGGTTCCGATAGACCTAAAGAAGGACAACATAGACATGATGACCATAAACGCCCACAAGATCTACGGCCCCAAGGGCGTGGGCGGCCTGTTCGTCCGGGAGGGCGTGAGACTCGACCCGCTCCTTGCAGGCGGCGGCCAGGAATTCGGCATGAGGAGCGGGACCGTGAACGTCCCTGGAATCGTCGGGTTTGCCAAGGCCGCAGACATCATGAAGGACGGAAACGTGAGGCACATGGAGAAGCTGCGCGACATGATGATAAAGGGCGCGCTCGGGATAGAGGAGTCATGGCTCAACGGCCCGGTGAAGGGAAGGCTGTGCAACAACGCCCACTTCTCCTTTAGGCACATCGAGGGCGAGTCGCTCATCATACACCTGGACCTCAAGGGCATTGCGGCTTCGACCGGCTCGGCGTGCTCGTCCAAGTCGCTTGAGCCCAGCCACGTCCTCATGGCAATCGGCCTGAAGCCCGAGGAGGCCCACGGCTCGGTGCGGTTCAGCCTCGGGAAGGACAACACCGAAGAAGAGGTGTCCTACACAGTCGAGTCCCTGGAAGAGGCCGTCACGACGCTTCGCAAGATCAGTCCGTTCAAAGGCAAGGG
>JAZDJY010000021.1:0-4988 GCA_043803615.1 Candidatus Aenigmatarchaeota archaeon
CGGGGAGAATACTACCGAGACTTCCTGGCCTTCGTAGGTTGAGGCCGCAAATCTGGGCGTGTAGGCCCCCTTCTCCTTTCGGAAGGTAGCGTCGTAATCAGCGCCTTCGCACTCCGGCGGAACCGAGAGCGAAAAGTCTGACGAGAATACATCCGAGAATTCAGATGCCACTGCCGCGTCGTAGACTGCCACGCCCCATCCCCGGTTGCCAAAGCTTGCCGCCGGGTCGAAGCCGTCGTACCCGACGTTCTCGCTTGCGAGCAGCACGTCCTTCCCGTCCCTTACCACGTACTTTGCGTGCATGTATGGCGCCTCCCCGTCGTAGAGGAGGACGGCCGCGCCGCCAAGAGAAAGCGCGCAGAGCAGGGACTTTTCGCTTTCCGGCATCCCTCCCGCCGGGCTCTTGTCGGAAATCACGCTCACGGAAACGCCATCCGAGGCCTTCGAGACGAGGAGCGCTGCGATTTCGGGTGAGGTAAAGGTGTAGGTCGCAAGCAGCACGCTTTCGTTTGCGCTCCCGATGAATGCGCTGAGTGCGGAAAATGAAGAGTCGGGGGAGACGAACGTTTCGACGGTTACGGCCTGCGCCGGAGGGAGCAATAGGAGCAATAAAGCGGGAAGAAGAATGATTACGGCGCCAGATGCGATTCTCATGGCATCACGCCTTTTTCCCTTCAGAAAAGATTCTCCTGACCCTCGCTGCGCCGCCAATCGACGTGACATAGTCGTAGACTTCCTGCGGAACGAGGCCCTTCCAGTCCTTTCCCTCCGCCATCAGCTTTCGTATCCTGTGCCCGCTGTACTTCCTCTCGTGGAAGAACCGGTGCTTTGCGACCTTGACACCGTTCTTTTTGAAACACAGCGTGGTCCACGGGTTCCTGGAATAGACGGCGGAGAACGTTACTGACCTCTTTATGGCTCCCGTCCAGAGGACGTCGTCGTGGAAGTCCTCTATCTGAAGCAGCCTGATGCTTCCCATCCCGCGTGCCGAAAGCGCCCCTGCAAGCATCTCCGTGCGCTCCTTTGCCGAGAACGGATTCTTCTCCGTTCCCTGCTCGTTTGCGGACCCGATGACTATGGTGACTTCCCCGTGCTTCCTGAAAAGATCCTCTATCACCGCCATGTGGCCGTCGTGCAGCGGCTGGAACCTCCCGACGAAGAGAGCGTGGTCCATGATTCTAATTATAATTGCAGCATAATAATCTTGCTTTTTTTCCGCGGGGTAGCGATATCTTTTAAAAGGTTGCGACGGATTGCGGTCTATTTAAAAAGCTTCCGTTTAGAACTAAGTCAGGCAAATGGTGTTTTATAATGTCGGGATTCAACGTGAAAGTCGAGAACGTGGTCGTCTTCGCGACGCTAGGAAAAGACGTGCCGCTGAACAAGATATCAAGGGAGCTTGAGTCCGCCGAGTACGCACCCGAGTCATTCCCCGGCGTCATCTACAGGATAAAGGACCCGACGGTCGCAAGTCTCATATTCTCTTCTGGAAAGATTGTGTGCACCGGCGCAAGGAGCATAGACAACGCAAAGATTGCGGTGGGAAAAGTCGTAGCCGACATCCGGGCACTAGGAATCGAGATACCGGAGAAGTACGACCTGCGTGTCGAGAACATCGTTGCTTCCACCCAGATGGACATAAAGGAAAAGCTCAACCTCGACCAGATAGCATTTTCACTTGAGAACAGCGAGTACGAGCCGGAGTCATTCCCGGGCCTCGTTTTCAGGCTCACCGAGCCCAGGGTCGCATTCCTGCTTTTCGGCACGGGCAAGATAATCTGCACGGGCTCAAGGAGCCAGGAAGACATACACCTGGCGCTCGACTGCTTCAAGAAGAAGCTCGAAGAGCTCGGACTCGAAGTCAATCCGACCGCCGCGAAGATTAACAACTGAAAAGAAAATTTTTATACCCTGCCCGGCATAGTTTAGTATGCCGGTAAAGAAGGGGAACAAGGAAAATAACAGCAAACGGATTCTCGGGTTCGACACGCACAAGTACCTCGATGCGCAGACGAATGCAATTCTCGAAAGGGTCGAAAAGTTCGGCGGCAGGCTCTATCTCGAATTCGGCGGCAAGCTCTGCTACGACTACCATGCCGCAAGGGTGCTGCCCGGTTACGACCCCGAGTCGAAGGTCAAGATGTTCCAGCGCCTGAAGAAGGACTTGGCGATAGTCTACTGCGTCGGCGCAAAGGACATACAGAAGGGAAAGATAAGGTTCGACTTCGGCCTGACGTACGACCAGCAGACGCTCAAAGACATAAGGGACATCAGGGAGAGGGGCCTTTGCGTGCACTCGGTGGCCATCACGCGCTTTGAGGGAGAGGAGAGGGCCGTCAAGTTCAAGAGGATGCTGGAAAATCTCGGAATCATGGTGTCCGTGCACAAGGAGATAAAGGGCTACCCAAACGACATCGGGCTCATAGTAAGCGAGAGAGGGTACGGCGCCCAGCCCTACGTAAAGACTGGGAAGTCCATAGTCGTCGTCACCGGCCCCGGGCCTGGCAGTGGCAAGATGTCATTCTGCCTCTCACAGCTCTACCACGAGCACGTGAAGGGGATAGCTTCGGGATTCGCCAAGTTCGAGACGTTTCCCATATGGAACCTGCCGCTCGACCACCCGGTAAACATCGCCTACGAGGCGGCAACAGCCGACATGGACGACGTCAACATGATAGACCCCTTCCACCTCAAGGCCTTCGGCAAGGTTGCGGTCAACTACAACAGGGACATAGAAAACTTCGCCCTGCTGAAAAAGATACTGGAAAGGATAACCGGGGAGGGGAACTCTTTTTACAAGTCCCCAACGGACATGGGTGTCAACATGGCAGGTTCAGGCATCGTAAATGACGATGCCGTGAGAGAGGCCGGAAGGCAGGAAATCGTGCGCAGGTACTTCCGGTACAAAAGGGAGGTGTTTGCGGGCACGGAGCCGCCGGAGACGCTGGAACGGATAAAGGCCATAATGCTCAAAGCTGGCGTGAAGGAGGAAGACAGGAGGGTGGTCCTTCCGGCAAGGAAGGCGGCAGAAGATGCCGTGAAGAAGGGGAAAGGCAACAGGGGCATATTCTGCGGGGCGGCGCTAGAGCTTCCTGACGGCCGCATAGTCACGGGCAAGAACTCGCCGCTCTTCCACGCGGAGTCCGCGCTCATACTCAACGCGATAAAGGAGATGTCTGGCATCCCGGACAGCGTGCACCTGCTCTCCCCGGACGTCATATCGTGCATAAGGAAGCTCAAGACCGAAACCCTTGGCGAATCCTCTGAGAGCCTAAATCTCAACGAGACGCTGGTTGCGCTCTCGCTTGCCGTGCCGGGCAACACCGCAGCGAAGGGATGCCTGGAGGTGCTGAAGGGAATGCGCGGCTGCGAGATGCACACGACGCACACGCCAACCGAAGGCGACGAGGCAGGGCTTCGCAAGCTCGGCCTCAACGTCACGACCGACGCAAGGCCCAGCGTCAAGTACGCCGACTAGGCGCCGGCCGGAAGATACCGCCGGGAAATTGGAGAAACTTTTTTAATCAGCTGGCGAAAATATATTGTGCACCGAAAAAAACTGTTCTTCGAAAAGCCCGGCGGGAAGGAGAGGAAGAAGTTTGTAGTCATAACGGGCGGCGTCATCTCAGGCCTGGGCAAGGGCGTGTTCACTGCATCCCTTGGGAGACTTCTGCAGTCCAAAGGCCTGAATGTAGCGCCCATGAAGATAGACCCCTACTTAAACGTCGATGCGGGCACCATGAACCCGATAGAGCACGGCGAGGTCTTCGTGCTCGACGATGGAAGCGAAGTCGACATGGACCTGGGAAACTACGAGAGGTTCCTGTCCATAAATCTCACGGGCAAGTCAAACGTCACGACCGGGAAGATTTACAAGAAGGTCATAGACCGCGAGAGGAACGGCGACTACCTGGGGAAGACCGTCCAGCTCATACCGCACATAACGGATGAGCTCAAGGCATGGTTCCGGGATGTGGCAGACGAAAGGAACGCCGACATAGAGCTGATAGAGGTGGGAGGCACCGTCGGGGACATAGAAAATCTCATCTTCCTCGAAGCGCTCCGTCAGCTTTCGATGGAAGAGGACGTCATCTTCATACACTGCACGCTCGTGCCCATAATGAAGGTCGTTGGCGAGCAGAAGACCAAGCCCACGCAGCAGTCGGTGCAGAAGCTGCGGGAGATTGGGATACAGCCCGACTTCATATTCCTGCGCTGTGAGATGCCAATAGAGCAGAAGATCGCAGAAAAGATTGCGCTCTTCACAGGCGTACCCGAGGAAAACATCATCAGGGGCCACGACCTACAAAACATCTACGAGCTTCCGATACTCCTTGAAAGCCAGGGCGTGCACGACAAGATAATCTCGGCTTTCGGGATGGGCAGCCTTTCTGACAAAGACCTGACGGAGTGGAAGGCGATGCTCTCGAGGATGAAGGGCGCGAAAAAGGAGATAACGGTCGCGATGACGGGCAAGTACACGGCCCTGCACGATTCCTACGTTTCCATAGAGCAGGCGATAAAGCACGCCTGCGGGGCGCTTGGCTGCAGCGCAAAGATAAAGTGGATAGAGACCACAGACATAGAGAAGGGTAAAGTCAAGGCAACCGATGCCCTGAAGGACGTGGACGGGATAATAGTTCCCGGGGGCTTCGGCTACAGGGGCGTCGAGGGGAAAATCGATTGCATAAGGGTAGCGAGGGAACGCAAGATGCCGTTCCTTGGCCTGTGCCTGGGCTTCCAGCTTGCAAGCATAGAGTTCGCAAGGAACGTCTGCGGCCTGGCCGGCGCAAACAGCACCGAGATGGAGGAGCATCCGAAGCACCCGGTGATAGACATGCTGCCAAGCCAGAGGAACGTCTACAAGAAAGGCGGCACCATGAGGCTTGGCGGCCAGGACGTCATCATAAAGAAGGGCACCATTGCGCAGAAGATATACGGCGGCTCCCTAAAGACAAGGGAGCGTTTCCGCCACCGCTACGAGTTCA
>JAZDJY010000022.1:0-3040 GCA_043803615.1 Candidatus Aenigmatarchaeota archaeon
CAGGGCTGCACGTACGCCGCGAACCACACGTGCGCCGCCCATGAATGCTGCGCCGATTCCGATTGCCTGAAGAGCGAACAGTGCACCGCAAACGCGTGCGCCGCGGTCAGCTGCACGTGCGGCGCGGTGAAGGACCACGCCTGCATCGACTACGAATGCTGCAGCAATTTCGCCTGCGGGCAGAACGAGGAGTGCGACACGGATGCGCACACGTGCCTGCGAAAGACGCTCCTCCTCATGGCACCTGAGATAATGACGGCGGGAGAAGAGGTCGAGATAAGGGTGATAAACCACCGCCAGGAGGGCGTCGAGGGGGCGCAGATAACGATAGAGTATGCGGACGGCGAGATTGAGACAGTCACGACCGGCAGGAACGGCACCGCGCATTTCACCCCATCGAGGACCGGACAGGTCAGCATAACGGCGCAGGCCGCAGGCTACGAGGGCGCCGACTCGTCAGCCCAGGTGTCGCCCGCGCTGGGCTGGGTGCCTGCGGCAATCCTTGCAGTGGTGGCCGCGGGGAGTGTGGCCTTCTACGTTTTCTTCATGAGGTCCCGCGGGCTTCCGTTCTTCAAGAGCGGGGGACTCTCGCTCGCGAAGAGCGTGAGGGGACAGGATGTGACCTTGCGGATAAGGAACCGCGGCAGGGAGCCGGTGATAAATGCCATCATAGTGGACTCGGTCCCGGCGGGCGCCTTCATAGGCTGCGGCGTGCAGCCTGGAATGGACCAGTCAGGAAACGAGACCAGGCTTACCTGGTCGGCGTCGTTTGAGCCGGGCGAGGAGGTAGTGATAACCTACCAGGCCAGCGCGGCTTTCAAGGGGTTCCGGGTGATTTCAGGGGAGAAGGAATACGCCGGGGGCGGGGGGCTCCTCGGCTGATGGCGCGTTTTTTATTGCAGCCCCGACAATTAAAATTATGCCGGATTTCAGGTCGCTTGAGATAAAGTACATGGTAAGGGAGCTAAGGGACTCCCTCGTCGGCGGGAAGTTCCAGAAGGTGTACCAGTACGGCGCCGGTGAAAAAAGCTTCCTCTTCGACGTGTACGTCTCCACCAAGGGAAGCTTCCTCCTCTGCTCGGACGAAGAGAAGATGTTCATAACCCGGCGCAGGCGGGAGGCCCCGGAAACGCCGCCCAACTTCTGCATGCTCCTTCGCAAGTACCTGGAAGGGGCATACATCAAGGACATACGCCAGCTGGGATTTGACCGAATCGTCGAGATAGAAACGGACGGCTGCATCCTGATATTCGAATTCGTGCCGCCGGGAAACGTCATACTCTGCGACAGTTTTAGAAACATCATAGTGCCGCTTTCCTCCCAGCGCTGGAAGGACAGGAGCGTCCTTCCGAAGGCCCCCTACGTGCCGCCGCCCTCGGGATACAACCCCTACGCCATGTCATCCGAGGCGTTTGCGAGGACGGCCTCTTCGGCAGGCGAGGAGAAGATGGCGGCGTTCCTTGCCAAGATGGGATTCGGCCCAACATACGCTGGCGAGATATGCGCGCTCTGCGGCATCGACTGCGCAAGGCCCGCGGGGGGCTCTCGGGCGCGGAGTCGGTAAAGGTGCTTTCCGTGATAAGGAAGCTGGGCGAGATGGCGGCAAGTCCCGTGACCTACGGCGACGGCACGGTCGCACTCTTCCGGCTCCTGTCCAGAACCGACCCGGTGAAGACTGAGTGGCAAAGCATCTCGGCGCCGCTTGATGAGATGGCAACAGCGCAGGCTGCGGAAAAGGAGAAGAATGAAGCAGATGGCGCTCTTGCGGCAAAGAAGGGAAAGATAGAAAGGATAGTCGAGCGGCAGAAGGACGCTTCCGGAAAGCTCCTGCAGAAGAAGGCCGGGGAACAAGAGAAGGCGGATGCCATCTACCAATTCTACGGCATAGCCGAGGGCGTGCTCGAAGGGATAAAAAAGGCGCGCGAGCAGGGGCTCACGTGGGACCAGATAAGGGAAAGGATTGCCGGCGGGCCGGGTGTTGGGGCCAAGTCCGTAAAGGAGATGAAGGAGCATGAAGGCAGGGTGGTAGTCGACCTCGGCGGAAAGGAAGTGGCTCTCGACATAAGGAAGTCTGCCGGGGAGAACGCCGCATCATACTACGACGGGTCCAAGGAGGCCAAGAGGAAGTACGAAGGCGTGCAGGTGGCAATAGAGGAGAAAATGATAGAGCTACAGGGTGTGGCTTCCGAGCCCACCCAAGAGCCCGCGCAGGCAAAGCCCAGGGCCAGGCAGAAATCCATAAAGCCCAAGGTGAAGTGGTACGAGAAGTTCCGGTGGTTCTTTTCGTCCAAGAGGTTCCTAATAGTCGCGGGAAAGGACGCGGATAGCAACGAGGATCTCGTCAAGAAGCACGCCGAGCCCGGAGACCTGGTCTTCCACACGGACATACACGGGTCGGCCTTCGTCGTCATAAAAGGGAAGACAGAGAAGGGCACTAAATTTTCCGGCGTCCCGGAGGGAGGCCAGATGCCGCCGGAAGTCAAGAAGGAGGCCTCCGAGATTGCGGCCGCCTGCTCCAACGCCTGGAGCCAGGGCCTCGGGACGATAGACGTGTACGCGGTGAAGCCCGACCAGGTTTCCAAGACCCCTCCGAGCGGCGCGGGCCTTGCGAAGGGCTCCTTCATGATATACGGCCAGCGCGAGTGGTTCCACGACGTCGAGGTCAAGATGGCAATAGGCGTCCTCGTCGACCGCGCGACGCAGAGGGCAGAGGCCATGGCAGGGCCGGTGATGGCGATAAGGACCTACTGCAAGTACTTCGTCACCGTGCGTCCCGGGGGAACGCCCGCGACCGCGCTTGCAAGGGAGATAAGGGACAAGCTGGGCTACAAGGCCTCCCCAGAGGACAGGACGTTCATAGAGCAGATACCACTCGAAAGCATAGAGCGACTCATACCCTCCGCGTCCGGGATGCTGGTTTCCTAAGCCGTCCCTGCCCGTGCCTTCATTTCTTCTCGATATAGTTTTCGCGGTAGAGCTTGAAGAAATCCCGTATGGTGCCCTTCACTTTCGACTGTATCCCTAGGTCTTTCTGCACGTC
>JAZDJY010000023.1:0-4288 GCA_043803615.1 Candidatus Aenigmatarchaeota archaeon
GCTTGCCCTTCCTTACTGCGGTCTTTTTCTTTCCTGCGCGGCCTGCCTTTTTGGCCTTCTTGCCGCGGATGGAGCGGACGCTCGAGGACTTTGAAACCCTGGGAGCCGCTACAGCCTTGATATCCAGGGAAACTACCGGTATCTTCCCGATCCTTTCCTCCTTCTTGAACTCAAGATAGGAGTAGATTATGGTGTAGAAGACCACCGACAGCACGGGCACGATGACGAAGTAGAAGGCAAATGCAGGGAAGAGGACGCCAAAGAGTGCGATGATGCCCGCGACCTTGAAGAGCCTGCCGCCGAGCCTGTGGGTCTTGTCCCAGACGCTGTCGCTGCTGAGCGTCCACGGCGTCCTGATGCCTATGAACCAGTTCCTCTTGGCGTTTTCGACCATGACTCCCATGTAGTAGAAAAGGACGCCCATGGCAAGCGGCATGGTGGAGGCGGGGTTTATCCGGATGCCTACGTTCCAGAGGAGCACCTGCAGGTGCAGGAGGAGTATGAAGGCGCAGAAGACGACTATGAAGCCGTAGTAGTGCCCCCTGAACTTGTCGATGTTGGCCTTCAGGGGGTCGATTCTTGGGATTGCGAAGAACAGGAGCGCCATGGCCGCAAGCATTGCCGGCATGAGGAACGCAGCAAGCGGCTTTTGCATGTAGCCGTCGACGTTGCCCCGGATGCCCCAGTGGGAGGCCATGCTCTCCGGAAGGACCGGATAGAAGTAAACGCTCAGCGCAAAAGACAGGGCTACCATGACCGCCGCCGCAGCCAGGGTAAACTTCGTGCTGCACACGATAAGCTATTGGTCCCGCGGCTTAATATTTGGGAAAAGGGAACGTGTTTATATGGAGCACGCTTTCTCCCTCTTCTTCGTCGCCTGCGCCTTCCTCGTCATGATATTCTTCATCCTTCGGCCACGGAAGGTTTCGCTGCCTTTCATTGGGAGGACGGTCACCATGGATTACGCCTTCGGGAGCGTCCTTGGGGCGCTCATCCTGCTCCTTTCCGGGACGCTTACTTCCGGGGAGGCGGTCTCTTCGCTCCTCGGCAGGCCGGGATTCGAGCCGGGCATGATGATAATCCTCTTCATGTCGATTGCCTACATAGCGATATCGCTTGACAGCACCGGGTTCTTCGAGTACCTGGCCATAAAGATAGTCATGCGGTCGGGAGGCGACGGCAGGAGGCTCTTCTTCTACTTCTATTTCCTCAGCGGCTTCATAACGCTCTTCACTTCTAACGACATCGTGATACTCACGCTCACCCCGATAATCTTCTACTTTGGGAAGCACGCAAAGATCAGGGTCTTCCCCTACCTCATAGCCGAGTTCTTCGCGGCCAACATCTGGAGCATGTTCCTCTACATAGGGAACCCTACGAACATCATAGCGGCCTCGGCAAGCGGCATAGGCATCATCGAGTACTCGGCCTGGATGATACTCCCGACTATGGCTGCTGGCTTCTCCTGCCTTGGCCTGCTCTACCTCATCTTCAGAAAGAGCGTCAACGTGAGATTCAGGGTGCCGGTAGAGCTGAACGCAGCGAAGTTTCTCAAGGACAGGACGAGCGCATTCGTGACCTTTTGCTTCATGTGCGGAACGCTTGTCACGCTCTTCCTCTCGCCGTTCCTTGGAATCGAGATGTGGGCGGTCGCGCTGCTCTTTGCCATCGGCCTCCTCTCGTACGACACGGTCGTGGCATTCGATGAGAACCGAAAAGAGCACCGCAAGTACTACCGAACATTCAAGAGGCACGTGCGCCACGAGACGACGAAGATTTACGAGTTCCGCCTGCACTTCATTGCAGACCACGTCCCGTGGAGGATTGTCCCGTTCCTGCTCTGCTCGTTTGTCATGGTGGAATCCCTGGTCGCAACCGGTGTGACCGACGCTGCGGCAGGGCTCTTTTCCGCGGTCTCGGGAAACGCGCTGTCGGCAGCCATCGCCATGGGCTTTGCCTCAGCATTTGCCGCAAACCTCGTCAACAACCGGCCCATGACCGTGCTCTTTACGAAAATCACGGAGAGCGGAAGCTTCGGCCTTTCGGGAAGCATAGGCCTGGCGTCCATATTTGCGCTCATCATAGGGAGCAACCTCGGCGCCAACATCACCCTCATCGGAGCCCTCGCGGGCATCATGTGGGCCAACATCCTGAAGGGAGAAGGCCAGACCATCAGCTACCGCAAGTTCGCAAAGACGGGATTGATGGTAACGCCGGTCGTCCTCCTCATCGCCTGCGCAGTCCTGGGACTGCAGTTCATGCTGTTTGGATGAGGAGAGCAAACTGCTCTACTTCTTGATTCCCGTGATGCGGCCTGCCGCGGATATGGAGATTGCCGGGGCCTGCACCCTCCAGGTGACGAGCTTCCAGCTTCCGACGACGCCCGCCGTGATGGCTGTTCCAAGGCCCAGGTCAGCCATGATGTTTGGGCCTATCATCAGGAGCTGCCCGTTCCATGCGTGGTCGATGACGCCAAAGAGGCTTGCGCCGAGGAACATGAGCGTGAGCCAGAATCCCTTCGGGTCGGTCTTCCTTGCCGTTTTCCTCCACGCGCCGTGGATGATGCCTGCCGCGAGCGGCACTGCGTAGCATACCATGGAATTGTCAGTCCTCCTGCGATAGTATTCAGAAAAGACTCTATTTAAGCTTTAGTTCCAGGCTTTGCTTTCGAGTGCGGCAGATGCGCTTCTGCGGCCTTCAGGTGCTCGAGCACGCGCTGCGTGTACCCCGTAGTCTCCAGGTCCTGCAGCGCGAGGGCCTCCTCGGGCGAAAAGAACTTTCCTTCCCCGGCGTCCGAGCCCGTCCTCACCGTCTCGCCGGAAAGCGCGTGGAAGACGTGGCAGAGATGCCTGTGCGGCTCCGGGTGCCTTTTTTCCCCCTCGGGGACGCCGTGCATGAATATCGTGTCGGGTCCGGAAACTATCCTTGCGTCCGGTATCTCTTCTGCGGCCTCCCTCACTGCGGCCTGTAGCGGCGCTTCGTCGCGCTCGATGTGGCCTCCGGGGATGGCCCAAAGGCCCCTGCAGGGCTCAGAAAGCCTTCTCACGAGCAGGACTTTCCTGCCGTGCATCGCGGCTATGCAGACTGTCGGATGGGTTTCCATAATCGTCACATTCGTCACATGTTCTTCACTTGCCACTCTCAGGACTTGGGGAACTTCTTCTTTATCCTGTCCTCGGGCCTTGCGACGAGCAGCTTTCCGTCGACGCGCACGCTCTCCCCGGACGGCAGCCGGAAGCTGATTTCGCACTGGTCCTTGACGATTGTAACCTCACGCCCTTCCGGGGTCTCTATCACGAAGGTGTTCCTGCTCTCGTCTATCACCTTCCCGGAAATGCCCACTATCTGCTGGTTGGTAGACGAGCGGACCATGGCCGTAAGGCCCATGAGCTCGTGCCTGACCAGGTTCTCGGGGGTTATCATTAGTTATTCTTGTAGTATTTTTCTAATAAAGTCCTGAATGCCCATTGCTGCCCGAAAAACCAGCTCTTTCAGTCCCCGATTTCTATCTTCTCAGGGGGGAATCCCATCCTCACGAGGATTTCCTTTACCTTCTTCTTGTGGTTGCCCTGGAGCTCTACGGTCTTGTTCTTGTAGGTGCCGCCGCAGGCAAGGCCGGTCTTGAGCTCTTTTAGAACATTCCTCACGTCGACGTCGCCGCTTATGCCTTCGATAATCGTCACTGTCTTTCCGTAGCGCTTCTTGATGAGGAGGACCTTGATTTTCTCCTCCTCGCGCGCCATGGCCTCGCATATGCAGAGGTCCTTTGGCAGGCCGCACTTGGTGCAAGTTCCGCTGCTCATGAACCCTTTTCCTTTCTTATAGTGAGAGCCCGGGCAATGGACCTTTTCATGTCCCTCATCTTGCCGGGTGAAGAAACAGGCGCGCCGATTGCGATGTTGGCCTTCTCCTTTGCGACGCCAAGCCTCAGTTCTGAGACCCTCTTTCCAAGGTCATCGTTTCCCATCTTCCTTGCGTCCTTTGTCCTCAAGACAGTCATTTATTTTTCGACCTTTTTATCTTTTAACTTCCCGCCTTTTATTGTTTCGCTACTTTCCGCCGGGACCTCCGCAGGAGCCGCCGCTGGAGCCGCAGCCTCGGTGTAGTTGAAGTCGAGAGTCCCGTCTCCCGAGACGAAGTCCCCGCCGTCGGCGTGCTTTTCCTTCCTCTCGGAGGTGTCTTCAGCGTCCTTGTACGACCATTTCACGGTGGCGCCGGTTATGTCCCGAAATTCCGTCATTATCTTGACCTTTATCCCAATCTTTCCCGGCTTCAAAACCACTTCCTC
>JAZDJY010000024.1:0-7316 GCA_043803615.1 Candidatus Aenigmatarchaeota archaeon
ATCTCCGGCGACATCGTCCAGCTCATGGACCTGGAAGACTATAGCATCTTCGACGCAAGCATTCCCGCCGACATGAAGGGAAAGGCGCAGGCAGGCGCAGAGATTGGCTACTGGAAACTTGAAAACAAGATACTCCTGAAAGAGGCCTGATTCCTAAGTTTTTCGCCGCTTGTTTCTTAGGATTTTTCACCCTTAAATTCGACGTTTTCATCAGCGCTTAATAAACGTTTCCAGCCGGTGACCGTCAAGTATTTAAACGTGTCTATGTTAAGATAAACAAGAAATGAGGTCGATTCCAATGAAGTTGTATTATGAAGAAGACGATGAAAAGGACGATACCGACGACGAGGGCGAAGACGACGAGTGGTGAGCCTTCGCACGCATTTGGAATTAAGCCTTTAATTTAACGGCTTTCTCGGATTATTTCTGATAAGGGAAAAGAAATCGCTTTATTTGCCGCTGTTCCAGAGGCCCTCGAAAAGCGGCTCGAGGATGTCCTTTGAGACGTGCCTTGAGCCTGCCCAGAACGCGACGTCCTGGGTGTGGTGCACCTCGCGGCTGTCCGTGAGTGCCATCATGAAGTTTTCCCCGTCCACGTTGAATATCCTTCCCATCGGGGACTGTAGCGCCCTGACCTCTGCTATCGCGGAAAGCGCCTTTGCGGCCTTCGAGTCGGCATTCGGCGCGAGTATCTTTATCTTGGCCCCTGCCTTCTTCCTGCCCTTGAGGACGTTGAAATGCCTGTCGTGCAGTTCCTGGAGGCCTTCGTCGGTCGTTATGATTTTTATGTAGCTTCCGGCGTTCTTCAGAAGGAACTTGGCCTGCTGGTTTATGGAGTTGCTGCCCTTGAGCGTTCCCGCTATGTCGAAGGGCTGTATCAGACTGAAGCCCTGGCTGTAGATGGCCTCGAGCTCCTTCATTATGGGAGAACCAGACATCTTCTCCATCCTGTCGATGGTCTCGGTGTGCTTTGCATGGAGGTTGTCCCTTGCCCTCTCCATGGCGTCAGCAGGCGCGAGCGCCACGTACTTTATGGGTTTTGAGGACTGGGCGACCACGAATCCCTTGTCCGCAAGGGATTCAAGAACATCGTAAGACCTTGACCTGGGGACCTTTGCTATCTCAGAAACCTCTCCAGCGGTAGCCACGCCCTTTGCTATGAGCGCGACATAAATCTTTCTCTCGTAGAGATTGAGTCCGATGTTTTTCAACGCGTCCATGATTTCCTGCGAGCCTAACATATGCATCCCGTTTTGTTACTTGCTACTAATTAACTCCGGTCTTTTTAAAGATTTCTCCGTGTGATTCCCCGGGGTCGTAACTGTAGCCATGCTAATGATATGTGCGAAAGGTATTTAAAGATTTAGCACTTCGCAGTGGTTTAAATAAGCCAGGCGCATTCTGCGCATCCAGCGAACTCTATATATTACGCCCGCGAATAATTCTATCAGGTGGAACCATGTCAGAGACTTTCCAGCCGCCGAGGGGCACGAGGGACTTCCTGCCGCAGGAGATGGCAGGAAGGAGGAAGGCATTCGAGAAAATACGCAAAGTCTTCGACGCATACGGCTACGGCGAGGTCTCAACGCCCGCATTCGAGGACTTCGAGCTCCTTTCGAAGAAGTCCGGTCCAGACATCGAAAACGAGATATACGCTTTCGAGGACAAGGCCAAAAGGAAGCTGGGCCTGCGCTTCGACCCCACCGTTCCCATATGCAGGATAGTCGCGTCCAACCCATCACTTCCAAAACCCATCAAGTTCTGCTACATCACCAACATGTGGCGCTACGACAGGCCCGGCGCCGGCAGGTGGAGGGAGTTCTGGCAGTCGGGAGTCGAACTCATCGGGCCTTCCGGCCCGGAGGCGGACGCGGAGATGCTTGCCATCGTAAGCGACTCCCTCAAGGCGCTCGGCCTGAAGGATTTCTACTTCCGGATAAGCTCAAGGAAGGTCGTTGACTCCTTCGTCCAAAAGGTTGGAATACCTGCGGAAAAAATCCCCGACGTCTTCCGCTGCATAGACAAGCTGGAAAAGATCGGGGAGAAAGCAGTACTTACCGAGATGTCCGCAAGGGGCATAGACGAGGACAAGGCCGAAAGGCTCATGAAGCTCGTCTCGTCCGGCAGCGCGAAAGGCCCCGAGGCAGACGAGCTTTCGCAGATTAAGAAGGTTGCCCGCGCCATGGGCGCAAAGGATGTGAGGATTGACTTAAGCGTCGTGAGGGGCATAGACTATTACACGGGCTTCGTCTTCGAGACCATGGTGAAGGGAAGTGAGAACCTGGGCTCGGTTGCCTCCGGCGGGCGCTACGATAAGCTGATAGGAATCTACAGCGGAAACGACGTTCCCGCGACAGGCTACGGGATGGGCATAGACAGGCTCATGGAAATCATGAAAGCAGAAAAGGCCGGCGGGATGGTGGAGGCTCCTCCAGCCGTGAAGGCCTTCGTCGTTTGCGTAAACGACGCCGTGAAAGGCCATGCACTTACGCTCACCCAGGCCCTGAGGGCCGCTGGCATAAGCTCTGAAACCGAGCTCATGGGAAGAGGGCTTAGAAAGCAGCTCGAATACGCGGGAAAGAAGGCCGCCCCCTACGTCGTCATCGTCGGCCCGCGCGAAGTAAAAGAAAAGAAGTTCACCCTCAGGGACATGAAGAGCGGCAAGGAAAGCAAGCTTTCCCTCACAGTGATAATACAGAAGCTGAAGAAGGCAAAGGCTGGGAACTGAGTCATTTCTTCCGGATGAACGTCAGGTAGCCGGTGTGCACGAGCGCCACGTTCTCGGGCCGGGTGCCGCGCTCTTTTACCAGCATCTCGCGCACCATGCACTCGATGGTCTTCTCATGGATGAGGCCCTTCTCCTGGCAGGCGAGCACGAATTGCCTGAACTGCTCTACCGACGGGACGTAAGAAACCATGTAACCGCCGTCCTTGAGCGCACCCTTCGCGTGTTCTATCACATGCCAGGGTTCGGGCATGTCCAGCGTTATGACGTCCACGTCCTTTTCGTCGATTCCGAGGAATATGTCCTTTAGCTTCACCTGCACGTACTGCTCAAGGCCCGCTTTCTTCACGTTCCTTGCGGCAAGCTCCGCGAAGTCCTCGCGCTTCTCGTAGGAAACGACCTTCCCCTCAGGCCTCACGAGGTTTCCCATGTACACGGCAAGGAAGCCCGAGCCTGCGCCCGCGTCGACGACGAGGTCGCCTGGCCCCATGCCCGTGAACGCCGATATCATCGCCGCGTCCTTGAGCGTTATTATCTGCGGCCCTCTCTGCAGCTTCTTCATCACGTCGGGAAGTCTCATAGTAGGATATAAAAATCTGCGCTATTAAAACATTGTCATGTACAGAGGATGGACGCTTGGCGCTCCGGACGAGTATGGAAAATTCATCCCCACAAAATACACTTCTTTGTTCTCCCTTGATGTGCTGGAGCCGGCAAAGAGGCTTGTGATACGTCCGCGTTCAGGTAACGGTGAAAAGGAGCCTGCCGACCTTAAAGAACTATTTGACGATATGAGGCTGGAGTTGATTTACTGGGAAGAAGGCAAGGCTCGTACGAAATACGACAGCAATGGCGTTCTCTACAGAGTCGAAAAATCCCAAGACTCCGTCGCGGCCGAGTGCACCGACCGCGCCACTGGGCATGGCTTGGAAGGGAGGAGAGCGATGACCGCGGCGGAAATAAACAAATTATGCGACGTCCTTTCTGGGGAACTCCGGGATTTCGACGATGTAAGGTATTCCTTCAGGCACCTCGTTGACGACGTTAGCCGCCTGTTCGGGGCTGGGGATGCCCGGGGGGAGTATGAGTCAGAGAAGCTTGTGAGGTCGGTACTCAAGGAAAGGATAATGGAATCCCTGGGCCAAATCAGGAGCAAGGCTCCCGAGGCCGTGGCCTGAACGGATTTCGTCGGTATAAAAATCTTACTACTAAAGCGTTGTCATGAGAGGATGGAAGCTATTTCAGGAGCATCGTGTACTTGAGGAGTATGGGAACTCCGATGATGACTCCGGCTCCTTCGATACGGTAAGAACGACAATCGAATCAGGCATTTACCTCTCTGGAAAGCCTATTACTCACATTCGCCTCGAAGACGGTCAACAGGCCCGCGAAGGAGAGGCCAAACTTGCTTCTTGCATCTACACCTTTACAAAGAGTGTCAGGGGAAACGGCGGGTATGACGACTGCGATGATTTTTCAGTCACTTATTTCTATGGAATCGAGGACATCTGTGGAAACAAGCTCTCGTGCGGCCTCAGCTTGGCCAAGGGAGACGGCCGGATCATATACTTCGTGGACGAGACGATCGGCTTTAATGCAAAGGAATACGATGGAGGGTTGGTTGAGTCGTTTCGCAGGAATAATCTCAGTTCGCCGACCAGGACCAGGGTCATGACCTCGGTTGAAGTTGAGGATGTATGCGGTGCATTTCTGAGGGAGCTTGAGGATTTCGACAGGACGAGGTATTCCTGGCGGCACATCGCTGACGACATCAGCCGCTTCTTCGGTGCAGGAGGCGCCCAGAGGAAGTATAATTCCGAGAAGCACGAAAAGTCTGTCATGAAGGAAAAAATCATGAAATCCATACCCAGGATCAGGAGCAAATCCCTTGATGTTGCCATCTGAAGGGAAACATTTAAAAACAACGCTCTTATTAACATTACCCAGCATATTAGAGTTACACGTGAAGGCCATGAAGTATCCAAAGACTGTTAACACGTACTGCCCCAAGTGCAAGAAGCACACGGAGCAGACGGTCAGCGTGGGCAGCAGGAGGGCGAGGGGAAAGGCGCATCCTGAGTCCGAGGCGCAGAGGAGGTTCAAGGCCAAACTGAAGGGCTACGGTTCCTTCCCAAGGCCCAATCCCAAGGGCGACGGCAAGCCCACAAAGAAGCTCGACCTGCGATTCAAGTGCAAGGTGTGCAACAAGAGCCACACGAGGAAGGGCTTCCGGGCCAAGAAGTTCGAGCTGAAGGCAAACAAGTGATGTTATGACAGGAGAATTCGTAAAGGTAAAGTGCGAGTGCAAGAACGAGCAGGTGATATTCTCTAAGCCTGCAGGCAAGGTCAAGTGCCTCGTCTGCGGCGCCATCCTCGCGGAAAACACCGGCGGGAAGGGTGCCATAGGCCAAAAGAAGATAGGCACCGTGGAGTGATTTTCCTCCCGCCGGACCTTTTAAATATCCCTCGTCTCTATTCTACCTTATGAGAAAGAAAGGGATGCCTCAGATAGACGAGCTCGTCATGTGCGAGGTAATGAAGATCAATCCCAACTCTGCATACGCAAAGCTTCTTGAGTACGACAGGACCGGGATGATACACGTCTCCGAGGTCGCCAAGAGGTGGGTTCGGGACATAAGGGAGTTTGTCAAGGAGCGGCAGATTGTCGTCTGCAAGGTCATTGGCATAGACAGGGAGTACATATCGCTTTCCATAAAGAGGATAAACCGAAACCAGGCCGACCGGAGGTTCCAGGAGTTCAAGAGGGAAAGGAACGCCGAGAAGTTCCTGGAACAGGTGGCAAAGCAGTTCGGGATAAGCCTTGAGCAGGCCTACGAGGAAATCGGCTACGAGCTCGACGAGAAGTTCGGCGGCCTGCACAGGACGTTTGAGATAGCCGTGACCAATCCTGAGCTCCTGGCCGAGAAGGGCATAAGCAAGAAGTGGGCCGACGCGATAATCGACATAGCGATGAAGAGCTTCGTCGAGAAGATTTACGAAATCAAGGCAATGCTTTCGCTTACGACGACCGCCCCCGACGGGGTGGACGTCATAAAGAAGGTCCTACTCGGGGTTGCGGAAAAGGGACTCGAAGTGAAGTACATATCCGCCCCGGCTTATCAGGTTTCCGGCAGCGGGAAGAACGCAAAGAAGCTTAGGGAAACGCTCGAGGCCGCCTGCACGCAGGCCGTGGGGGCGGTGGAGGCCGCCGGCGGCGAGGCGTCGTTCTCCCTAGAGGGGAAGGGCTGACGAAAGTTAAAGTTTCAGGTGGATTCTCATGGTGCTGGAATCGTTCGGCGGCTCACTGAAAAAAATCTTCAGCAAGGTGACAGGCTATTCTCTCGTAGACCGCGAGAAGGTCGGGGAGCTTATCATAGAGCTGCAGAGGGCGCTCATACAGGCCGACGTCGACGTTTCGCTCGTGGCCGAGCTTTCAGGAAGGATTAAGGAAAAAGTTCTCAAGGCGGAGACCCCGAAAGGGATGACGCTCAAGGAATGGCTCGTCAAGAACCTCTACGACGAACTGGTGTGGTTCCTAGGAGCTGACAAGGCAGCAGTCGAGATAAAGGGACAGAGGATACTGCTCATAGGCCTTTTCGGCGCGGGCAAGACCACTGCCGCAGGAAAGCTTGCCAAGTGGTTCCAGGCAAGGGGACTTTCGGCTGGCATGGTCGCATGCGACGTCCACAGGCCTGCGGCGCAGGACCAGCTGGAGCAGATGGGAAAGAAGGCTGGCTTCCCGGTCTATAGGGAAGGCAAGGGAGCGGACGGCGTGGCAAAGGAGGCGCTCAAAAAATCAAAGGACGCAGTCCTCATATTCGACTCGGCCGGAAGAGATGCACTCGACTCCGCGCTGGCTAAGGAGCTGCGGGAGCTTTCAAAAATCGTGAAGCCGGACAACGTGTTCCTGGTCATACCCGCCGAGATGGGCCAGGACGCCGGAAGGCAGGCATCCGAATTTTCCAAGCTCGTCGGGATAACCGGGATAATGATAACGAAGATGGACGGCACCGCAAAGGGCGGCGCCGCGCTTGCCGCGTGCAGGGCCGCAGGGGCAAAGGTCGTCTTCCTCGGGACCGGGGAAAAGGCCGGCGACCTGGAGCTGTACGACCCCAAGCGCTTCGTTTCGAGGATGATTGGCTACGGCGACCTCGAAGGCCTCATGGAAAAGGCCAAGGACGCAGGGGTGAACGAGGACGCGGCAAAAAGGATGATTGAAGGCAAGTTCACGATGAGCGACTTCCAGGAGCAGCTCAAGTCCATGCAGGGCATGGGCTCGCTTTCCAAGATGATGGACATGGTCCCGGGCTTCTCCTCTGCGATGAAGAAGAAGCTTCCCGAGGGCTTCATGGACCTGCAGGAAGGCAGGATGGTGAAGTGGAAGTATGCCATAGACTCCATGACGCCCGCAGAAAGGGAAGACCCGGACGCCATAGATTCGAAGAGGGTGTCAAGGATAGCCAAGGGCTCGGGCCTCGCCGAAAGCGACGTTAGGAGCCTCCTCAAGTCCTATAAGCAGGTCAAGAAGGTCATGAAGATGACCAAGGGCGGCAAGGCCTTCAAGCGCGGTCCCTTCGCCCAGATTGCAAAG
>JAZDJY010000025.1:0-2216 GCA_043803615.1 Candidatus Aenigmatarchaeota archaeon
CGGTATAATAGGATGGCTCGTTATGTATGGCTTCTATTCCCGCACGGAAAAGGAACCCCTTAGGAAAGTCGTTGAATATGGAAAGATGCTCGTCCGCTCAGAGTTCGGGAATTTCCTGAAAAACCGAGGGCCTGCCGGAAAAAGGTACATCCTAATAATGGAGGCTGTGTCGAAAGGCTATAACTCTTGGAAGGACGTAAAGACTTATGCCGAGGTAAAGAGCGAGCAGAAGATATCAGACTGGCAATTCTCTTCTTATCTCCAGAGCCTGCAAAAATACAGCTTCGTCCAAAAAAGTGGAACTAAATATAGTATAAACGACCCGCTCCTAAGAAAGAGTTTCGCTGCAGACTAGACTAAAGTATTCGTGCCTCGTCAGTAAGCCGTCTTGAACCGCAGGGTTGCTGCGATGCCCCCAAGGTGCAGGAACTGCTCCCCCAGCGAGTGGTCGGCTGTTATGACCTTGACTTCTCCTTTCATCTTCTCGCACTCCTCCATCAGGCCTTCGAACTCTGACATCTTCTCCCTTGAGACGAGGAGCGTCTCGACTGCGCCCATGGAGATGGCACCTGCGACGTGCGCCTTCCCATAGGTGACGAGGCCGTCCGATTTCATCCTTGAGAGGACCTCTTCTACAAGCCTGCTCTCGGCGCCTATCCTGCTTTCTTTTAGGACGCGCTCCCCCGACCTTCGCATGACCTCGTTTATGCCATTAATCCCGGTGTGGGAGGCACTTTCCACCTTAATCCTCGCCGCAAGCTTTGGGTCGTTCTCCCTTGCAAATTTAGCCATGTTGCCTGCCTCGAAGCCCGGGCCTGCCACGACGAGAGCGTCGTAGCCCTGCTGGTTACTAAGGAACTTGAGAACCTCCGCATGATAGGAGTCCATGTCTTCCCTGTCATGGCACTCGACTTTGCCTATGACCGATATGCCCCTCCCCGAGACCAGGGCGAAGTCCGCGTCCTCCCTGTCCATGACGCACAAGAGAATCCTGGGCTGCCTCACAGCCGACTCCTTTATCCTCTTCATGTCGGATGCCCCCCCCCTCTCCTTCGTGACGGTTATGACGGTTCCGGGCTCGACAGCGATGGTGTGGTAGGAGGAAAGCTTCGTGTCCGACGGGCCTTCGGTAATCTTCCCGGTTATCCTCAGGGTCCCGGTGGTCTCGTCGAATGAGAGCTTCTCTGCTTCAATTGCCAGGACCATGGGCCTCTTCTCGCTCATGGCAAACTCGCCCCCGGCCTTCACGGAAACCTTCCTCATGGTCCTCGACTTAACCGTGTCCCCGGGGCCTATCATGCGTTCCAGGTGCCAGAGGTCGTCTGCGCTCTCGACTTTTATCACCATCGAGCCTTCCTTCATGTCCTTCTTTATCACGTGCATGACGTCTGCCACCTGCGCATCAATTTTAATAGATTATGCCCGAATAATTAATATGGCCGAAGGCAAGGACGGGAACAACGACTTTCTGTGGATACTCCTTGCAGTGTTCGTAGTGCTCGGCCTTCTCCTTGCGGCTTCCGCCTTGTATCCCTACTACCCGTCAGGAGCACCTGAAACCGAGAGGCTGCTGCATACGTTTGGCGCGGGCACGCTCGGATACACCCAGAACTACGTCTCGAGGGTGCAGGAATTTGGAAGCTTCGGTGTAGGAGTGCCGCAGGACGAGGTCCTCAAGAGCGCGCCCATGATGGAGGTAACGGCCGGGCTTCTCGGCGGGGAGAGGGAGGACCTGGACATCACAGCCCCGGACTACGCCGTGGAATGGGTGAAGGGCGGGACGATGACGTTTAGGGTGACAGACACCAACCAGTACGGCGACCTCGTGGTGAAGTGGAACGGCGACGAGGTGTACAGGGGCAGGGCCTCGGCAGGGGACTATGAGATAGAGCTGCTGCCTTCGCAGGTGAAGGGGCAGAACACGCTCGAAGTGTACGCCGACGGCCCGGGACTGATGTTCTGGGCCACGACCGTCTACCAGATAAAGGACTTCGAAGCCAAGGCTACCTACGGCCCGGCCAAGTTCATCGATTTTGCTGTGTCGCAGGACGAACTGGAGACGCTGGACCACTTCGAGCTTGCCTGGTACACGCAGAGCAGGAGGGGCAACCTCTCGGTAGCCATAAACGGCGAGGAGATATACAACGCCTACCCGGAGAGGGACGTTTCCATAAGCTTCACCGATTCATCCCTCGGGAGCACCATGATAAGGCCCG
>JAZDJY010000026.1:0-5842 GCA_043803615.1 Candidatus Aenigmatarchaeota archaeon
CGGAAAATGACGCCTCGGCCGTTGCGGCCTTCTCGCCGCCCTGGAATATGGCCTTCTTCCTCATGGGGATGTACAGCTTCTGCTTGTTCTCTATGCCTATCCCGTCGGGGGAAGCGTCCACCACGATGTCGCAACCCCTTATGAGCGACTCTGCAGTCCCCGCGACCGGAATCCCTGCCTCCTCGAAGGCCTTGATGTTCTCCTTCACGTTGACGTACAACGGGAAGCCCTTCTCAACGGCCCGGCGGGCTTCGAATGTGGGCCTCGTCTTGACGACGCCCAAAACCAACATGTCCTTCTGCAGAGCTACGGCATCGGCGACCCTCTTTCCCACCGTGCCGTATCCGTTTATCGCAACCTTTATCATTCCAACGCACCTCCCGATCCCATCATTTTGACTTTAAGATATCATCCAACCCATCCGGTTCATTCGACCGTCACGGACTTTGCCAGGTTCCTTGGCTTATCCACGTCGCAGCCCTTGATGTTTGCGATGTGATAGGCGAGCAGCTGCAGCGGGATGACGTTTATCATGGGGGAGAGCTCGTCGATGGTCTGGGGGACGCGTATCACCCAGTCCGCAAGCCGCTTTATGCCCGCGTCGCCTTCCGTTGCTATCGCTATGATTTTTCCCTTCCTCGCCTTGACCTCCTCCATGTTGGAGAGAATCTTGTCGTAGCCCTTGCCCTTGTTTGCTATGAAGACGACCGGCATGTCCTCGTCAATCAGCGCTATCGGCCCGTGCTTCATCTCGGCCGCCGGGTACCCCTCGGCATGGATGTAGGATATCTCCTTGAGTTTGAGGGCGCCTTCGAGTGCCACCGGGAAGTTGATGCCTCTCCCAAGGTACAGGAAATTGCGGTGCCCGGCAATCTCCTTTGCCAGCGCCTTTATGGCCCCGTCTTCTGAAAGCGCGGCTCTCATCTTATCAGGTATCCTGCGTAGTTCCCTTGCAATCTTTTGGTCCAGTCCCTTCCTCTTCTTCTGCCTTATGTAGAGCGCAAGGAGCGCAAGGCAGGCGAGCTGGTTCGTGAAGGCCTTCGTCGAGGCGACGCCAATCTCCGGGCCGGCGTGCAGGTATATGCCCGTGTGGGCCTCGCGGGCAATGGTCGAGCCCACGACGTTTACGAGGCCCATGGTCTTTGCGCCCTTCCTCTTGGCCTCCCGCAGCGCCGCAAGCGTGTCCGCGGTCTCCCCGGACTGGGATATGGCAATCACGAGGTCGCCCTTCCCCACCATCGGGTCCCTGTACCGGAATTCGGACGCGTAGTCCACTTCGACGGGCATCCCGGCTATCCCCTCTATCATGAACCTTCCTATGAGCGCCGCATGCCAGGACGTCCCGCATGCTACGATGAGTATCCTGCCGCACCCTTCCAGCACGCCGTTCACGCTGAGCTTGACCCTCTCGCCGAGCCTTCCCCTCATAGCGTTCTCGACGGACTCCGGCTGCTCGAATATCTCCTTGAGCATGAAGTGCGCAAAACCCCCCTTCTCCATCTGGCCCAGGTTCCAGCCGATGTGCTCGTGGTTCTTCTCAACAGTCTTGTTCAGGAGGTCCTTCACCGTCACCTTCCCCGGCTCAAGCGTCGCAACCTCGCCGTCTTCAAGATAAATCATCCTCTTCGTGTGCTCAAGGATGGCCGCGGCATCGGACGTGGCAAACGTCTCGCCCTTCTTGACGCCTATTATGAGGGGCGAGCCGTTCCTTGCGACCACGACCTTCCGTTCGCCTGCCATTATCACCGCGATGCCGTAGGTGCCCTCCACCTGCAGCAGCGCCTTCCTCACGGCCTCCTGCAGGTCTCCCTCGTAGAACTTCTCTATGAGGTGCGCCAGCACCTCGGTGTCGGTGTCCGACTTCATCACGTGCCCCTCGCTTTCGAGCAGCTCCCTTAGCGTCCTGTGGTTTTCTATTATGCCGTTGTGGGCGACCGCTATCCTTCCCGTGCAGTCCGTGTGCGGGTGGGCGTTCCTTTCGCTGGGCTCGCCGTGCGTCGCCCACCGGGTGTGGGCAATCCCGATGCAGCCGTCTATCTTGCCCATGCCGACGAGGGCGTCCACGTCGCCAATTCTCCCCTTCCCCTTCCGGACTTCGAGGCGCTCCCCTGCCACCGCTATGCCCGCGGAGTCGTACCCCCTGTACTCGAGCCTTTTGAGACCAGAAATAAGGAGCGGTGCCGCCCTCTTGTTTCCCACGTAAGCGACTATCCCGCACATGCCATACACCCCAACAGAGAATAAGATAACGATGCCCGGACATACTTAAAGAGTTTACTGAGGAAAATGTATTAACGGATAGCGGTTTTGAGGCGCCTTTTGTATAAACATTTATAAAGCTTATTGAGAAAATATATAAGATATTAAGATAAAAACCTTAATGGTCATCATGCAAAAGCACTACCTCCTGAGGAGCGGGGCCGCAAATGAGATAGCTCCGGCCATGGTCCTGACGGATTCCTCTCCCCTGCGCGTGCTCTCTTCAGAGCTCGGGTGGAAGATATTCTGCAGGCTCTCGACGCCTGCGTGCCCCATGGACATAGCGCGGGAGTTTTCGATACACGAGCAGAAGGTCTACTATTACATAAACAAGCTGAAGAAAAGCGGCCTCATAACAGAGCTTCGCACCGAGCAGAGGCACGGGGCGCTGGCGCGCTTCTACCAGGCGTCCGGAGAGTGCCTTGCGATAGCCCCCGAGAACGCAAGGTTCGAGAAGCTCTCCGTCAGCTCGCCGGAAAAATCCAGGCTTTTGCATCCCTTCGTCGAGGACGGGAAGCTTAATGCGACCATAGTCGTCGGTTCCCCGGATCCCCACGGTCCCTGGAAGGCCAGGGCAAGCGACGCCTGCTGCGCGATAGACTTCGCATTGTTCCTGGGGTCCTTCGCCACAGCGGAGAACATGCCAAACTACAGGCTGGACGTCGAGGTGAGGGATAAGGTCATGAAAGGCAACATGGTCCTCATAGGCGGCCCTACGGTGAACATGGTGACAAGGGAAGTGAACGCAAGCCTTCCCGTCTACGTGGACGAGGGTAACGAAAGGAACATCGTGTCGAAGGTTTCCGGCAAGTCCTACACCGGGGACGAGTGCGGCATGGTCAGCATAATAAAGAATCCCATGAACCCGCAGAAGAAGGTGATGGTCCTCGCGGGCAAGCGGTTTGCCGGGACGCGCGCTGCGGTCCTTGCCGTGGTCAGGCACCTTCCCGAGCTCATGGAAGGCAATGTAAACGACAGGAAGGTAAAATCGCGCGTCGTCAAGGGCTTCGACATGGACGGCGACGGCATCATAGACACCGCGGAATTCCTCGAATAGTTTCCTTCTAATAGGCTCCTTATTTAACCCGCGCCCCACGAAATAATCTTATGATTCCAAAAGAAGAGCTCGCAAAATACAGGGAGGCCGGCGCGATAGCATCCAGGATACGCACCGACATGCTGCGGTCCATGAAGGTCGGGGACAACCTGCTTTCAATCGCCGAAAAGATTGAGGGCATGATAGCAAAGGCGGGCGCCAAGCCCGCGTTTCCCGTGAACATAAGCATAAACGAAGCCGCGGCCCACTACACCCCCCAGCTGGGGGAGCAGAAGACGCTTGCCAAAGGAGACCTCGTCAAGGTGGACGTCGGCGCCCACGTGGACGGCTACCTCGCAGACATGGCGTTCACATGGTGCTCGGAGAAGGACCCGCTCATAAAGGCCGCGCAGGATGCGCTGGATGCAGGCATTGCCGCGATAAGGCCAGGCGCGCGCATATCCGAGGTCTCGGCCGCAATCTACGCTTCGATAGACGGCGCGGGCTTTGGCCCGGTCGTCAACCTTTCCGGCCACGGCGTCGAAAGGTACGACTTCCACGGGAAGATATCGATACCAAACGTCCCCAACGCCTGCGCCCACGTCCTCTCGGAAGGCGAGGTCGTGGCGCTCGAGCCCTTCGTTGCAGGGAGCGCCGTCCACGTCGACGAGTCCGGCCCAATCGAGATATACCAGTTCATCCAGAGGAGGCCGGTCAGAATGCCCGAGGCAAGGAAGGTCATGGAGCTTTCAGAAAAGGACTTCGCCGGGTTTCCTTTCGCGAAGAGATGGCTTTCCGGGAAGGTCTCACCGCTGCGGCTGAACATGGCGCTCATGGAGCTACAGCGCTGCGGGGCAGTGCGCTCCTACCCGGTCCTCAAGGACATGCAGGGGCGAAAAATCGCCCAGGCCGAGGACACCATAATAGTCGCAAAGGAGCCGATAGTCACGACGAGGAACCTTTAAAAAACTAGATATTAGCTATTTATCAGTGAATAAATGTCCGGACCAGCCATAATCATCCCGAAGGAGACGGAGATAGACATCTACGTCGCCGGAAGCTGCACCGCCGCCCCGGGAGAGAACCTGTTCGACGTCCTCTCGGAGCTTTCGGCCGGCAAAAGAAGGAATGGCAGTTTCTTTGGAAGGGAGGTCACCGGGGGCGGTACCGTGTCGCTGGTAAACTCCATCCACGGCCCCAGTTTTTTCGTCGGCCTCGGGGATTTCCCTGACTATCAGGTTTTCCAGAAGAACGTAAGCAGGTACGGCATTCCAGCAGGTCTCAGGGGAAGCTTCTCCCTCCACACCCACCCCCACCCCATTTCGGTGAGAAACTATACCCGGATTGGCGACGTTACGGCCTACATCTCAGAGCGCGACTGGCTACTTCCCATAGTGCTGGACCCGTCAGGGAAAGACATCGAACTCGTTGACAAGAGGATTTTTTCCCTCTATGAGAGGCACAGGAAGGAAGGGTTGAAGCCGGAGGATTTCACGAGGATAGACCCCGAAAACCCAAACATCGGCTGGCTCCCGGAAAACATAAAGCTCTTCGCAACCCCAGGTCACGACAAGAGCTGCATGGCGATGTACATAGACGGAAGAGTCAGGGTCAACGTCCATGACAACGCGGACTTCCCATACGTGCTTAAGGGAAGGCACGGTGCCGTCATAGAGGACGACAACCTCTGCGACGCCAGGTACATAGCCAAGGCCATGAAAGGCGACAGCGGCTCTGTTTACGACATGAACAGCTTCGACCCTTGGATTGATGACCCGGAAGCCGATCTCAGGTCGCAGGGTAAGATACTCGACTACGCAGGCAGCGACGGCATAATGATACCGGGGCACGGAACTCCTTGCACAGTGAGGGCTCTTCGGAACTGCGAGCCGCTTTTCAGGACCACGTACAGCGTGTGATTCGCTTTGGTTCTATTCTCCTGCTCATTCCTTTCGAAGGAAGAACGTCCTGTAGTGGCTGTGGACCTTCCTCTCCCTGCTGTATTCACACGAAAGGACATCGAAGCGCTTTTTCAGGTGGCTTTCCACAACCTCTTTTGGCGGCAGGCCTCCGTTCAGGTCGACGCCGGTGTAGAGGTCCCCGAATTCCTCTTTTGTAATCTTCCCTTCCTTCAGCATGCCTGCGAGTATTTCGTCGTACCTGCCCCAGCGGGAAGTGTACGTCTTCCCGTCGTACACCCTCGGGTCGGTCGTGAGCGCCATGTAGACGTAATACCATCTTTCTATGTGGTCCTTGAACGCGCCGGGGTCCTTCCTCCTTGCCGCAACGATGTCCTCGATCGTCGTCTTCTTTGGAAACTTCACGACGAAGTTCTGCAGCATGCTCCCGCCGGGCTTAAGCGCCCTTTCCAGGTTTTCGGACAGCCTTCCCCAGGACGAAAACAAGAGGTTGCTGTATGCGTGGTCCCCGAGTATCACGTCGAACTCATCCTTCACGCCAATCTTCAGCCAGTCGCATATCAGGACCTTCTCGCTCTTTGATATCTCCCTGCCTGCGATGAGGTTCATGGCTTCCACCATCTCCCTG